>JBCDAH010000129.1:0-13231 GCA_039186015.1 Pseudomonadota bacterium | reverse complement strand
GGCCTTCGGCCAGGCCCTCCGCAGGGGGCGGCGCAACGCGCCGGGCCGCAGTCGCGGCCTGGGTACCGTCTTCGCAGAATAGCCCGAGCTGGTTCTTATCGCTCACGGGCTGCTCTGGCCTTCGGCCAGGCCCTCCGCCGGGGGCGGCGCAACGCGCCGGGCCGCAGTCGCGGCCTGGAACCGTGCGCGACGGCTAACCCGCGCTCAAGTAGCGAGCGCTTGTCGCGAGCGGTAGCGCACATAAAGACTCGCTCGAGCCGCGAGCCTGCGAGCGTGCGAACAGCGCCATCAAAGACTCAACGTTGGCAGCGGCCCCGGAAGATCGGTTCGCAATCGACGCAGATCGGACCTCACAAAGTTGCAGTGACACCATCGCCACGTAATGCGTGTCTAGCGCGTCACACTTAGCTCAATTATGTGATATGTCAGTATCGGCCGCTGCGGCTCTGCCGCCACTGGTATGGCCCATTCCCGTGATACAAGAGATAGTCTTAAGAATCGATTCGCCTGGTTTCTAAGGCCATTACCCATATAGCCTTCCGTCCGCGCACGACTGTTTCGTTTCTGGTTCTCGCGTCCCGGCCCTGACGGATGTATTACGACGCGGGATCTGATGCAGCGTTCAGCAGCCTATGCAAGGGACGGTGAGACGCGCACGGAACTTGTTGCGCTACTACTCGCAAGTGTCGCCTGCGTTGTTGTCTTAGTTGTGAGCATTGTCGAAGCCCGCAGCGCAGGCGGTGGAACAGAGATCCCGCTGGCGATTATCGCCATTGGTGTTGCTGCCGTTGCCTTGTCTGGGCTGATCGCGTTCGTGATCGTGCGGCGATCGGCACGCCTGGCTGCGCACGCCAGCGCGGATGCGGAGCTTCTGCGCACCGAACTATTCATGGCCCAATCCGTGTTCGAGGCCGAACCGCAGATCCTGGTTTTTTGGGAACAGGATCAGGGCCTTCGGTTGGTGACTCACACCTTGAACACTGTGGCCGGCGTTCCATCCGACCAACCGACGCTTCTCAGGTTCGGACGATGGCTGGACACGCGATCGGCTGGAGATCTGAAGTCCGGGCTCGACCGCCTGTTCGAAGACGGCAGGCCGTTCAATTTCCTCCTCAAGACCAAGGTGGGCGGTCATGTCGAGGCCGATGCGCGCGCCGTCGGCAGCCGGGCCGTTCTCAGGTTCCGCGACATTGCCGGCTACAAGCGCGATCTGGTCGAGGTGCTGGAGCAGCACCGCCATCTGACACGCGACATCAAGACCAGCCGGGCGCTGTTGAACGCGCTGCCGATGCCGGTCTGGGTTCGCGATCCCGTCGATAAGCTTGAGTGGGTCAATGCGGCCTACGTCGCAGCCGTTGACGCAAGCCACCCCAAAGACGTGGTCGAAGAGCAAATCGAGTTGCTCGATGCACGCCAAAGGGCCGTTGTGAAGGGCGGAACAGAGCGACCCGAGGCCTCCAAAAAGCGCATGCAGCTTCTTGTCGAAGGCACACTCAAGACTCACGACGTCATCAGTGTCCCGGTCGACGATTCCCGTGCCGTTGCCGCAATCGATGTCACCGAGCTGGAAACGGCGCGCGGTGAGCTGCGGCGTCAGGAGATGGCGTACGACCGGACTCTGGACCGTGTCTCGACCGCGGTCGCGCTGTTCAACAAGGACCGGAAACTGGCGTTCTACAACGAAGCCTATCGCGAGCTCTGGGAGCTTGATCCGAACTGGCTCGACCAGCAGCCGACGGACGGCCAGGTTCTAGACCGACTACGCGAGCTGTCGCGTTTGCCGTCGACGGGCGACTATCGCCAATGGAAGAACGAAATCGTCGAGGTCAATTCGACCAAGCAGATCTATGAAGATCATTGGGCGTTGCCGGACGGCCGCATTCTGCGCGTTTTTGCTGAACAGCGCCCGGACGGCGGCATCACCTATCTTTTCGACGATAGATCGGAGCAACTTGCTCTCGAAAGTCGCTACCGGACCATGATCCAGGTTCAGCGCGAAACACTCGACAGTTTGAAAGAAGCCGTCGCCGTGTTCGGGACCAATGCACGTCTGCGACTCTTCAACTCCGCATTCGCGCAAATATGGCGGCTATCGGAATCCGCGCTGGCGCAACGGCTCCATATCGACGAGTTCATCAGCTCCATCACTCCGCAGTGCGACGACGCGCAGGCGTGGGCGCCGATTACGGCGGCGGTCACATCGCTGTCGGGAGACCAGAAGTCGATCGACGGCCAGCTAAGGCACGTGGACGGGGCAATCGTCGACTTTGCAACCACGCCGCTGCCAGACGGCGGTACCTTGGTGACGTTTGTCGATGTGACCACGACACAGAACTACCAACGCGCGCTGTTAGAGCGAAACGAGGCGCTGGTGGCCGCTGATCGGCTCAAGAGCAGGTTCATTTCTCACGTGTCCTATGAACTCAGAACACCGCTGACGAACATCATCGGATTTTCAGAGCTTCTTGAGAGCCCGAGGACCGGTGAGCTGAACACCAAGCAGCGTGAATATCTGAGCGACATTTCGGCGTCATCGCGCACACTGCTGGCCATTATCGACGACATCCTTGATCTGACATCGATCGATGCCGGATCACTGGAACTGCATTATGATACCGTCATCGTTCGCGAGGTGATCGATGCGGCGGTCCGTGGCGTCTCCGACCGCGCAAGCCGCGCCCGCATTACCCTGGATGTCGGAGTTGCCGACGATGTGACGCACTTCCTCGCGGACCCTCAACGGATCCGCCAGATTCTGTACAATCTGCTGTCAAACGCCGTTGGCTTCTCAAAGGCCGGCGACGTTGTGCGCCTGTCGTGCTGGCAGGAATACGGACACATCGTCTTTGAGATCGTCGATCAGGGGATTGGCATTCCCAAGGCGGATCAGGTCGACGTTTTCGAGCGCTTTGTCAGTCGCAGCCAAGGCTCGAAGCATCGTGGCGCCGGCCTGGGCCTCTCGATCGTCAAGAGCATTGTCGAGCACCAAAATGGCACCATCGCACTGTCGTCGGAGCCTGACGAGGGCACGACCGTGACCGTCCGGCTACCGCTTCAACCGAGCGAAAGCCTGCAGTCGGACACGACTGAAGCAAGACTGACACAACGGTCAGCTTGACGCGGCCACAATTGGCAGGCTTCCGTCCCGGCCATGATGTCAGATACCGCACCCGAACTCGCCATCTACAAGATAGGGGCTGTCGTCGACCAGGCCACGCTTGAGCGACTCGGCGAACTCCTGGCGTTGAAGGTTCAGCGCGGCTGGTTGATTACGCTGCGCGGTGATCTCGGCGCCGGTAAGACAACCCTTGCACGGGCACTTATCCGTGCGGTTCTCGGCAATCCGGACGCCGATGTGCCGAGTCCGACCTTCGCGCTCGTGCAGAGCTACGTCGGTGAACGCCTGGTCGTGCATCACTACGACCTCTATCGTCTCGCCGATGCGCAAGAACTCGATGAACTCGGCCTGGATGAGGCGTTAGACGACGGCGTCGTGTTGATGGAGTGGCCGGATCGTGCAGGCGCACATTTGCCGGCGGACCGGATCGACGTGGTGCTCTCGGAGCATCCGGACCAGCCCGATTATCGTGACATCACGCTTCACGCCCACTCACAGGTGACAGCCACCGCTCTGCGCCGGATCGATGCCATTACGGCCTTGCTGTCACAGTATTCCACGTCGACCGGTGCCCAAGTTGCGGCAGTCTCCTATTTGCAAGGAGATGCCTCCGCGCGAACGTATGCCAGGTTGCGGACGACGACAGGACAGTCGTCGATCATCATGGACTCGCCGGCCATGCCGGATGGCCCGCCAATCCGTGACGGAAAGCCCTATAGCCGTATCGCTCATCTGGCCGAAAATGTCCGTCCGTTTGTTGCCATCGCACATGTTCTCAAGGCCGCAGGATTTTCGGTTCCGGACGTTCTCGCCGAAGACATCACGAACGGCATCCTCGTGCTCGAAGACCTCGGCGATCGCGTATTCGGGCGGGAAATCGCACGAGATGGCGGCCCTGAACAAGCAGCGCTTTGGCGGCTGGCAGTTGAAGCCCTCGTCGCTTTACGGGTTGCCGATCCGGCGACACAGATCCGTCTCCCGACTGGGCTGACACACCAGCTCCCGGCGTTCGACGCGGCCGCCATGGCCATCGAGGTTGAGCTATTGCTCGACTGGTACTGGCCTGCTGCGTTCGGACAGCCTGCACCACCAGCCGTGCGCGAAGCGTTTGACGCAGCCTGGGCTCCGATGTTTGCGCGCCTTTCCGACAGCGTCTCTGGATGGATCTTACGTGATTACCATTCGCCGAACCTGATACACCTGCCGGACCGTGACGGCATCGCGCAAGTCGGGATTATCGACTTCCAGGATGCGCTCCGCGGACACTGGGCATACGATCTGGTCTCGCTACTGCAAGATGCGCGCGTTGATGTCCCGCCTGACTTGGAGCGTAATGCCTACGGCCACTACTGCGCGCTGCTCGCCCAACGCATCGGCGACTTCGATACGGATGATTTGCAATTTGCCTACGCTGCATTCGGCGCCCAGCGCGCGACCAAGATTATTGGGATTTTCGTAAGGCTTGCCGTGCGGGACTCGAAGCCGGCCTACCTCGCTCATTTGCCGCGGTTGTGGCGCTACCTCGCAAGCAACCTGCGTCATCCCGAACTGGCGCCGCTTCGCCAGTGGTTTGACGCACACATCAATGACGACGCCCGCACGCTGAAGACTGTGCAATCACAACTGCAGTGGTGATGTTCGGCGTCAATGCGCCATGCATAAAAGGCCTTCGAGAATGTCCGATGCCAAGCCAACAGGTTCAACTCACGTGCAGGCTCTTGTTCCGAACGCAATGGTCCTCGCCGCCGGTCTTGGCAGACGGATGCGGCATCTCAGTCAAACGCGTCCGAAACCGCTGACGCCACTTGCCGGACGTACACTATTGGATCGCGTTCTGGATCGCCTAACGGCGGCAGGTGTTCAAGACGTGGTCGTCAATGTCCACTACATGGCCGAGCAAATTGAGCACGCGGTTGCCAATCGTGATTCGCAGCGCCCACGGATTTCGATCTCAGACGAACGGGATGACTTGCTCGATACCGGCGGTGGCGTGGTTCGAGCGCTGCCGCAGCTTGGGCCCAAGCCGTTCTTTATCCACAACTCCGATAGCGTCTGGTGGCAGGGCCTTGGGGACAATCTGGTCGACATGGCACGCGCTTGGGAAGCCGAGCAAATGGACACACTCTTGATGCTCGCACCGACCGCAACTGCAATCGGTTACGACGGGCGCGGCGATTTTTTGCTGGACGCCGGCGGGCAAATCCAACGCCGTCCTGAGCGTGAAGACGCACCGTTTGTCTTCACCGGCGTGTCCCTGGCGCATCCGCGCTTATTTGATGATGCGCCGACAGGCGCGTTTTCCCTAAACTGGGCTTGGAATCGCGCGATCGACGCGAATCGCGCCTACGGTTTCAGGATGTCGGGTGTTTGGATGCACGTCGGCACGCCAGAAGCGCTTGCAGAAGCCGAAACGCTATTACGCGATGACCAACAATCCCACGAGTAGTGACCCGCAATCCGATGACCTTGCAGACGGCCGGTCGCCGCGACACCGGCTCTTCACCATTGCACCGGGGTCGCCGTTCCTCGACCGCCTGGCAAGGGCTGTTCTTGACGGCCGCCTCCCAGGAGCGTCGCCGAACGGATCGCCTGGGTCGCCTCCCGATCCACTTGCGCTCGCGCGACTGACGATTTTCCTTCCCACCCGACGCGCGTGTCGGGCGTTACAAGAGGCGTTTCTGCGGGCAAGTGGCCGTCGCGCCCTGCTGTTGCCAGCGCTACGGCCGGTCGGCGACCCTGATGAGGACGCAGACCTGATCCAATCGATCGGCTCAGACTCACATATTCTGTCGGGTGATTTGAACGCACCAATCGACCAGCTCAGCCGAGAGCTGTTGCTGGCCAACTTGATCCTGGATTGGTATCGCACAGCGCCTGACGCCCCGGCACCAAGTCAGCAAGCACCAAATCAGCAAGCTCACGACACACATGCCGTCCGCTCACCTGCACAGGCCGTCCGCCTGGCGCGTGCGCTGGCCCGCTTCATCGACGAAATCGAGACCGAGACTGTCGCCCTCGACAAGCTCGCATCGCTCGTGCCTGATGATCTTTCGAGCCATTGGCAAACAACGCTATCGTTTCTTTCGATTCTCACCGACAAGCTGCCGACAGAGCTAAAGGCTCGAAATCTCGCCTCACCGGTTGAACTCCGAAATCTTAAGCTCTTGGCCGAGGCCGCGCGTATCCGCAGCGGGGCGTATGCCGACGGCGTGATCGTTGCCGGGGTCACCGGTTCCGTCCCCGCGACGGTCGACCTCATTGATGCCGCAGCGCGTCACCCCAACGGTGCGGTCGTCCTTCCGGGCCTGGATACCAACCTGGACGATGAAACGTTCGACGCCATCCTCGGTGGAGACACACGGCTGGACGCACCCAGTCAACCGGATCCGATATCGCAGAACACATCGCACCCGGAACACCCGCAGTTTGCGCTCGCGAAACTGCTCAAGCGCCTGGGCGCCAGCAGAGGCAGCGTTCGGACCTTAAGCGACGATGTTCCGAACGCGAACGTTGCCACGCCACGCTCCCGAATTGTCAGCGAGGTCATGCGGCCGGCCGCGACAACCGACGCATGGAGCACCATCAAGCAACGCATCGATCCAGATGCGGTTGAGATTGCATTCGAACGTGTGTCGCTTCTAACCCTCCCAAGCGCGCTCGACGAAGCGGAGGCGATTGCCCTGATCCTGCGCCAGACGATCGAAACGCCTGGCAAGACAGCGGCACTCGTTTCGCCGGATCGTTTGCTCGCGCGCCGCGTGATCACGCGCCTCGCCAGCTGGGGTGTTGAGGTCGACGACTCGGCTGGCCGTCCGTTTCGCAAGACCGAGTGCGGCACACTGATCACGCTCATTCTCGAGGCTGTATCATCGCGCTTTGCACCGCTACCGGTTACGCTGTTGCTCAAACATCCCCTCGTGCGATTGGGTCTCGAACTGGGCGATGTGCGTCGCCGCGCCCGAAATCTGGAGATTGGCGTTTTCCGGACGGTCTACTCCGCGACGGGGCTTGATGGTTTGGCAACGGCGCTTGCCCGGGCGCAAGCTGACGTCGAAAGCGGGCGCCGCCTTGGGCGAACGGTCAAGGTGCTTTCGAGCCAGAACTGGGACGATGCAGCGGACCTTGTCACACGACTCCACAGGGCGGTTCTGGAACTCGATGCGTTCTACGCGAGCGATCGCACGCACCGCATGTCCGATCTGGTCCGCGCACTTGTCACAGCCGTTGATGTTGTCGCAGCCGGCCCTGCCGCAACGCCGGATGACGGCTCGACGCCCGACGCAGATGACACGGCATCGGACGGTGCGGCGTGGTCAGCCGAAGGTGGCGCGGTTGGTGCCGAGGTCTTTGCGCGGCTCTTGGAACAAACGACGGATGAGCTTCACATCCGCGCCGCCGACTTTGCTGACGTCCTCGGCAGTCTGACGGCCAGTGAAACCGTTCGACCGGGAACACGCGTGCACCCCCGCATTGCAATCTGGGGGCCGCTTGAGGCGCGGTTGCAGCAGCCCGATGTCATCGTACTCGGCGCTCTCAACGAGGGAACCTGGCCGCAACTTCCCGACACCGGCCCTTGGATCAACCGTCCGATGCGTCGGGCGCTCGGTCTGCCGCAACCCGAGGAAGCACTGGGCCGCGCTGCCCACGATGTGACTCAGTTGCTTGGCGCAGAGACGGTCTACTTAACCCGCGCGCAAAAGGTCGACGGCAAACCGACGGTGCCGTCACGATGGTTGTTGCGCCTCAATGCGGTACTTGCTGCCTTTGGCAAACCCGACGTTCTCCGGTCCGATCATCCATGGGCGGCCTGGGCGAGCGCCCGAACGCTGATTCGCGATCGCATCACGATCGCACCGCCGGCGCCGAAGCCGCCCACAGCTCTACGCCCACGCCGGCTGAGTGTCACGGATGTCGAACGGTGGATTGCCAATCCCTATGCGATCTACGCGAAAAAGATCCTTCTGCTTGAACCGCTGCCGACGATTGGTGGCAACCCTGATGCAGCAATGCGCGGCGCCATTGTGCATGAGGCCCTCAGCACGTTTGCGGGCCGCTACCCGCGCGATCTGCCATCTGATCCCGCGCGGGAGCTTGTCACAATCGCTGAAGATCTGATGGCCGATTTGTCGGATCATGCCAGCGTCCTGGCGTTCTGGCGCCCGCGCTTCGAACGCTTTGCAAAGTGGTTTGCCGAGACGGAACCGGCGCGACGGGCCGGCCTTGCGAAAGTGCATACAGAAGTCGACGCGCGTCTCAAGCTTGACTGCGCAATTGCGGATTTCACACTGACCGCACGCGCCGATCGCATTGACGACACCGATGCCGGCCTCAGGATCTACGACTACAAGGGCGCGCAGGGAATCGAGACCCTGGCCGGTAAGGTCGATAAAGGCATAGCACCGCAATTGCTGTTGGAGGCCGCACTCGCCCAGTCCGGCGTATTTGCCGACATCGCAACTGAGACCGTGAGTGGCCTCGCCTACATCTCGACATCCGGCGGGTATCCGCCCGGGAAACAGCTGGACCTTGACGTCGGAGACGTTCGCCAAGCCGCTGCCGAGGCACTCCGGCATGTGGCGGACTTGGCCGATAGGTTCGCAGACCCGGACACACCATATGCAGCCGTCCGTCGCGCGGCGTTCGACTACCGCTTTGACGACTATGCGCACCTCGCCCGAATCACAGAGTGGAGCGGCCGGGACGCCGCAGATGGTGGGAGTGAATCGTGACCCACGCAGATGTTGCCGCAGTCTCCATTGGTGCTGTCCGCTCGCACCTGATCGAAACGACGGAGTTGGCGCAGCGCCAGGCGTCGGACCCGTTCGCCTCGGCGTGGGTGAGTGCTAATGCGGGCGCCGGCAAGACGCACGTTCTTAAAATGCGCGTACTGCGGTTGTTGCTGTCCGGCGCGGATCCGGCGCGCATCCTTTGCCTCACGTACACGAACGCTGCCGCTGCCGAAATGTCTGAGCGGGTGTTTGCAGAACTCGCCAAGTGGTCGGCCTGCGACGATGATCAACTTGCGAATGAACTGCACGGCCTTTTGGGTCATCCCCCCGGACCGGGCGAGGCCGCCAGGGCGCGCCAGCTGTTCGCGCGCGTCGTCGATGCGCCCGGCGGTCTCACCGTGAAGACGATCCATAGCTTTTGCGAACGCCTGCTGCAGCGATTTCCGCTCGAGGCGGGGCTGTCGCCAGGGTTTGAAACACTCGACGAACAGGCGAGCCGCGCGCTGCAAACGACGTCGATTGACAAATCGTTGATGGCGGCGGCTTGCGGCGATCCAGCTGAGCTGGGTGCCGCACTCGATGTCGCCATTGCCTTTGCGGCTGACGAGCGCTTTGAGCAAATCGTATCCAATGCTCTTGGCCAGGAAACGCGAGCGGCGTTGCGGACCATCGAACATTTGCGCCGCCAGGCCACGTCCCAACTCGGCGCGCGCGACGTCTTCGATCTCTATCTGCGTGCCCGGTTTGGGATCGACGCAGACGAAAACGTCGCCGCGCTAACTGAGCAGATTGCCAATGTGCTGACTGGCGACGAACTCGCGCTCGCCGTGTCAGGTCTGGCCGACGGAAGCAAGTCCGACATCAGCCTGGCTCAGCGCCTTGACGCCGCACGGCTTGCGCGCAGCGCCACGTTGCGCGCAAGCCTTTTTACGGAGGCGTTTCTCACAAAAGACGGCACCGCCCGATCGGATAGGTTTATCACGAAAGCCGTGCGTGAGGCCGCGCCCGCGCTGGCCGATCACCTGACCAATGCACGCGACGCGGTGGCCCAGGCAGAACGCAGCCGGCGGGTGATCCGCGCCATCACGGCGACGTGCGGATTGGCGACACTCACGGGGCACATTCACACGGGCTACGATCGCGAGAAGGCCCACCAGCCGGCACTGGACTTTGAGGACCTGATCGACCGGACGATTGCGCTGCTCGCGAATTCCAAGGACGCGCAATGGGTCTTGTTCAAGCTGGACGGCGGCCTTGACCACATTCTGATTGACGAAGCGCAAGACACCAGCGCCCGGCAATGGCGAATCGTCGAAACGCTCGCGTCAGAGTTCTTTGCCGGTTCGGAGGCTCGTGATGTTGTCCGGACAGTGTTTGGCGTCGGTGATGAAAAGCAATCGATTTACAGTTTCCAGGGTGCGGCGCCAAAGCTCTTTGCACAAGCCGGCCGCACACTTGGCGCACATGCGGTCGCGTCTGGATCACGCTTCCACGAAGTCCCCCTGACGGTTTCGTTTCGGACCACGTCTCCGATCCTTGAGTCCGTCGACCGTGTTTTTTCTGATCCCAAACAAACACCCGGTGTTGGCCATGCCGGCGCGATCCCGAATCATACAGCATTGCGGATCGGCGAAGCGGGTCTTGTCGAGATCTGGCCGCTTGAGGCAGCGGCAGAACAACAGGCGGCGCCGGCGTTCGACCCACTCGGCGACGATGCCGTCGCATCGCCAACCGCCCGTCTGGCAAAGCGGATTGCCGGCCAGATACGTTACTGGCTCGATTCCGACGAAAGGCTCGCGTCGAAGGATCGGCCGATCCGGCCCGGCGATATCATGATCCTGCTGCGACGGCGGCGCCCGCTCGGGCCGGCTTTGATTGCGGAACTGAAGCGACACGACGTTCCTGTAGCGGGCGCAGACCGGCTTGCACTGACCGAGCACATCAGCGTTCAGGACCTGCTGGCCGTGGCCGACTTCGTCACGCTCCCGGAGGACGACCTCGCTCTTGCCTGCGTGCTCAAGTCGCCTCTGTTTTGCTTCGACGATGATGACCTGACCGCTCTCGCACCAGGACGTAAGGGCTCGCTGTGGTCGGCCATGATCCGACAGGCTGCATCGGACCCCCGCTATGCGGAAGCGACAGACTTGCTGAGATACTGGCGGGCGCTTGCGGACCGCATTCCGCCGTTCGAGTTCTTTAACCGGTTGTTGGAGTCCAAGTCTCGCGACCGACCGGACTTGACGTACAGGCGCATGTTCCTCAGCCGGCTCGGCCCTGACGCGAGCGAACCATTGGACGAGTTCCTTGAGCGCGCCCTCGCGTTTGACGAAACCGCGACACCGTCTTTGCAGGGCTTTGCGCACTGGATGCGGACCGGCGCCTTCGAAATCAAACGCGACATGGAGCAAGGCAGCAACCAGGTTCGCGTCATGACCGTCCACGGCGCGAAAGGCCTTGAGGCGAACGTCGTGATTCTGCCGGATACCACCGTCGACCCGCGCGCAGGCGGCTCAAATCCACTTATCGACCTCAATGCTGCGGAACCTGATGCCACGGATACCGTATCCGCATTATTTTGGCCGGTCGCGGGGACCGGCCGCATCGAACCCGCCGCAACGGCAAAACGGCAGATACGAGACGGCGACGTGGCCGAGAGCAATCGGCTTTTGTATGTTGCCATGACCCGCGCGCGGGATCGCCTGTACGTCGGTGGCATCGCGCCAGGTGGTGGCCGGCGGCTCCCCGACCATAGCTGGTACGCGCTGATCGAGGCAGGCTTAGACGACATACTCGTTTCCGGCGCAGATCATCTTGGCCAACCGGTGCGCCGCTACGAATCACAGCAAAACGCGCTGCCGGAGGCGGACCGGCGTGCGCATCACGAGCGGGCCGTCCCGGAACCTCCGCCGCAGTGGGCCGACACGCCTGTTCGGCCGGAACCGCAGCTGCAGATCCCGATCGTGCCGTCTCGACTCGCCCTGCCGGATACCGATGAGCAAGGCGATCCGCTCGGCGAGGTCACCAAGACCATGAGCGCGTCCACTGAGTTGCCGGCGCCGGTGCCTCCTCGCGAGCAAAGTGGTGCGCCGGGTGAACACCGGTTCTTGCGCGGTACGATAACGCATGCACTCTTCCAGTACCTGCCGGATGTCGCTCAGGAAGCCTGGGAAACAACGGCCGCCCGTTTTGTCGGCGTGCGCGGCAACGTCCTGTCAGCAACGGTGCAACGTGCGATCGTACAGGAGGTCCTATCCATCCTCCGTGCGCCGCGATTCTCAGAGGCTTTCGGCGCGAACAGCCGCGCTGAAGTGCCTTTGGTGGCTGAGGTTCCGCATCCGTCCGGCGATGGGCGCACGCTCAGGATATCGGGACAAATCGATCGTCTGGTTGAGACCGCGACCACGCTTACGATCATTGACTTCAAGTCCAATAGAGACGCGGCGACGCACATCGGTGATGTGCCGGACGCATACCTGCTGCAACTCGCCGCATATCACCTTGCGGTTCAAGGGATCTTTCCAACAAAAAAAATCCACACAGCCCTCCTGTGGACGGCTGTTCCGCAGCTGATGGAGATTGACGCGAGCCACCTGGAGGCGCATGTACCGCGGCTCTGGTCAGCATAACGTGATGCAGCGTGCTCCGGTTGGTGTCCTTGACGCCTCCAGTACCGGTTTCTACGTTCCACTCGAAATTGAAGACGGCGCTCAAGAACAGAAAGGATCGCCGATATGCCTAAAGTGGTTTCCGACACGGATTTCGACACCGAGGTTTTGAAGTCGTCGAAGCCGGTCCTGGTCGACTTCTTCGCGGAATGGTGCGGCCCGTGTAAGGCGATGGCGCCAGCGCTGGAGCAGGTCGCGGACGACATGGCCGCAAGCGTGACGATCGCCAAAATCGATGTCGACGCTAACCCTAATGTGACATCGCGTTATCAGATCCAGGCGATGCCAACGCTCATCATGTTCAAAGATGGCGAAGTGGTTGGCCGCCACACTGGCGCGCTCGTTCAAAAGAGCAAACTGGAAGCCTGGATCAAAGACACGATCTAAGTTTGCGTCACGTGCCAACTCGCCTGGCTCACAACGGCCCGCTATAGTACCCGGCGGGCCGTTTTGCATGAGTCGCTGGTTGTTATCGCTCACGGGCTATTCCGACCTTCGGTCCGGCCCTGCGCGGGCTCGGCGCAACGCGCCGGGCCGCGGTCGCGGCCTGGGGTGCCAGACGGCTGGCCTGCGCTTGTTGTTTATCGCTCACGGGCTGTTCCGGACTGGAACAGTGCTCGACGGCTAGACCGCGCTCAAGTAGCGAGCGCTTGTCGCGAGCGGTAGCGCACGTAAAAACTCGCGAACAGTGCAAACGAAAGCCTCCACCTTCAGGCCGG
>JBCDAH010000128.1:0-13547 GCA_039186015.1 Pseudomonadota bacterium | reverse complement strand
GCGCGGGCTAGCCAGGTCGGACGCCCCCAGGCCGCGAAAGCGGCCCGGCGCGTTGCGCCGCCCCCGCGGAGGGCGAGGCCGAAGGCCAGAACAGCCCGTGAGCGATAAACAACATGCGCTGGCTAGCCTGGTAGGACGACCCCAGGCCGCGAATGCGGCCCGGCGCGGTGCGCCGCCCACGCGGAGGGCCTGGCCGAAGGCCAGAACAGCCCGTGAGCGATAAACAACCAGCGCGGGCTATCCTGCGGAGACGATCCCAGGCCGCGACCGCGGCCCGGCGCGTTGCGCCGCGCCCACCCCAACGCGGGTGTTCCTGCGTTGGGCATTTGAAATGTCGAGATGGCGAGCACGCCATCTCGATGGGGCCCGAGCGCAGCGAGGAATAGCCGTGAGCGCAAGCAAGCTAGAGCGACACGCATTAGCGAGCTCTACCGGGCCGGTGGAAGCGTAACGTGGATAATCCTGTTGGTCGCACTTTGGTGGATCAAGAGATTGCCGTCGCGCGTGACGTCGAGATGGCGAAGAATGCCCGAATGGATGTCACCGGACGGGATCGGCCAACTCTGGAACGTCTCTGTGCTTGGGTCGAAGCGCACGAGCATATCAGGGCGAACACCGGACTCGTTGTACCAGATGATGCCATCGACGATTGCGATCGCATAAGGATGCGATTTGGGCCCGCTGGGAGACGGCCACTCCTTGACCGCGCCAGTCTTCGGATCCAATCGCCCGAGCCGCCCGCGGGCCGAGTTCACGAACCAGATCCGATCGTCTGCGGCAACGTCGAGGCGGCGGATTTTTGTTTTGGGGTCTGGGATTTTGAACTCGGTCAGCTCCATTGTTTTGGGGTCAACCCGGACAATGCAGTTGGAGCCATTGCAGGCGACCCAGACGTCGCCCTTGCTATCGACCTTGATGCCGTAAGGCCGCGAGCCTTTCGTCGGCATGATCCGGATCTTGATATCCCCGGTCGCGGGGTCCAAACGCCCGACGCGGTTTGAGTGCTGCATCGTGAACCAAATAATCCCGTCGGACGCGACAATCGCAGTATGAGGGTCCTTGGCCTCAGGGTCGGGCATTTTGTACACGGTGATTTTTTCCGTCTTCGGGTCGAACTTGCCGAGCGTGCCGTTCTTGTTTCCCGTGTACCAAATGTTACCCGACCGGTCGTGAAACACGGAATGAGGCTTCGCGGTTTCGTCCAACGGCCACTCTTTCATTTCCCCGGTTTTCGGATTGATGCGGCCGATCAGGCTGGCCCATTGTCCGGCCCACCAGATCATACCGTCAGGGGTTTCGATCGGATCGCGCGAGCGCTGACCCAATGTCGGCACGACCCACTCTTTGAATGTGATGGTCGCTTTGCCCTCGGCGGGTGTTGCCTTTCGTTTGTCGTTCGGTGGGAAGCTTTTCGCCAGATATGCCGTAATGCCCTTAAGCTCGTCAGTTCCGTCCAGATCAATCATGGTCGCGATCAGCTTGTACCAGTGATCCCGCGTGTAGCCTGAGCTGCGCTCGATGTGGCGGACTTGATGGCACGCCGTACAGAACTGCTGCACGAGGTCCTGACCTGCGCCGGGCGGCAGTTTTGCCGAGTGAACGGCGGCCGGCAGAATGGCGACGAATGAAGCGGATAAAATGGATCGAATAATTACGCGTGACATCACACAACTCGCCCTTTGCTATGAGGCCGCGGCCGTGGATCACAGCAAATTCTGTCAGAACAAATTCTGAGTGTGCGATCCCAATGCTCTCTAAAGCCGTAGCCTTGTCGAAGTTTCTAAACTCGCATTGGCATAGTGTTTGGAGATCGTATGCGTTTCGTGGTGTTTGCTCAAGACGTCTGACGAATTATACGCTGCTGCGAGGCGTGGTCGCGATATGACAAAGAGATACCGAGCCGCTTATGTGCGCTGCAAAACCCGGCAGACATCGCGTACCAATCGCGGTAAGGCTTTGCCGGGCGGCGACGGCTGGATCGTGCTGAACACAATGTGATCAATGAGCTAATGTGATCAATGAGCTGGAGTTTGACATATGACGTTGCGTCTTGATGCCAAGCCGGCAACGGTCCACTGGGGCTATTTCGACGCCGGTCTGGTGCCGGTGGCCGAGATCGATAGCGGAGAGACCGTCGTCGTCAGCACGGTGTCCGGTGGTCCCGAAACCTTGCCGGGGCCATCCCATGATGTACCGCAGGCGCTTCTCGATATCCATCGTGTGACGCCACAGGAGCTGCCCGGCCACATCTGCACAGGACCGATTGCCGTTCGTGGCGCCAAGCCCGGTGATACGCTTGAGGTCCGCATCAAGGATGTTCAGCTGCATTATGACTGGGGCTATACATTCATCCGCCCGTTGCTCGGTGCGTTGCCCGATGACTTCGAAGAGCCCTACCTGATGCACACGACGCTGGATGCCGAGGGCATGATTGCGTCGCTGCCGTGGGGCCGCGATCTGCCGTTGAAGCCGTTCTTTGGCGTCATGGGCGTGGCGCCACCGCCCAAGTGGGGCACGGTGAGCACCATTCAACCACGCCGCAACGGCGGCAACCTCGACAATAAGGAGCTGGTGGCGGGCACAACGCTGTTTCTACCAGTGTTTGTAGACGATGCCAGGTTCTCGGTCGGTGACGGGCACGGTGCCCAAGGTGATGGCGAAGTCTGTGTCACCGCAATCGAAACTGGTCTGATCGGAACGTTCGAGCTCCACGTAAGAACGGATCTTCCGCTGGTCTGGCCGATGGCCGAGTCCCCGACCCATTTCATGACGATGGCGTTTGATCCGGATCTCGACAACTGCGTGGTCATCGCTTTGCGTGAGATGCTCGACCTCATCACACGTCGCACAGAGCTCACCCGGCACGAGGCCTATGCATTGTGCAGCCTTGCGGCAGATGTCCGGATCACGCAGGTCGTAAACGGCAACAAGGGCGTGCACGTGATGCTCGAGAAGACGCATCTGGGTCTTGCGTGATCGTGGTCCTGTCCGAGTCCTGTTGGGGCGGGGGACGGAGTGATCCCTACCAGACGTGACATGCGTTAACCGTTTTCGTTGCGGCCGCGATAAGCCTCGATCACATCCAGGATGTCGTCGCTCCGGCGTACGTCGGCATATCTGCGATCGATGTCGGTCAAGTTCGCGATGTGGCTTTCTGGCGCCGGATCGCCGCAACAATCGTCGACAACTATGGTCCGGTAGCCGTAACTGAACGCGTCAATTGCGGTGGCGCGAATGCACCCCGACGTCACGCAGCCGGTGATAATCGTTGTGTCGACGCCGTGCTTTGTCAGAAACGGTATGATCGGCGTCTGGAAGAACATTGACGGCGCACACTTCATGAACGTGAAGTCGTATGCACTGTCGAGAATGGCCGGGTCGATCTCCAACGCCGGGCTGCCGACAAAGAACTCGTGATGGAGGGCTTCGACCTTCCAATGCTGAATGTCTTTGGATGACTGCCAGCCAGCGCAACAACTCGCGACGGGGATGTTGGCGCGCCTTGCCGCCGCGAGGACTTTGGCCGTCTGATCTCGCGCAGCATGAATGCGTTCGCTGCGCCCCATGACGAAGTCCGGGTCCGTGAAACCCCGCTGAAAGTCGACAACGAGGATTGCCGGCTTTTTGCCGTATCCAACCTCGCGCGCGCCATACGTCGCGGCTTGAAACGCGTCCATGATCTCATCAACTCCGGTTCCCGAACGCAACAAGTCTGGAGGTGGGAGATCGCGCGGCCAAGGCTGAAAATCAGGCAGGTCGTCGTGCAGGTGCCGAGGCGCTGTGCACGCCCCGACATGAATCATGATCGTCGGGCATCGCGACCGGGCTTAGCCTTCCGGCGGAAGTGCGCAGACCTGTTCGTAGGCGTAGCGCTCTTTTAGCGTTCCGAAATGCTCGAACACATCAAGGGCCACTTCCAAGGCCGGCCGTGTGATCTCGACGTGGGGTGTCCAGCATCCCAGGGCCTGATAGGTCGCGATGCAGTCGGTCAAGACGTCGAGGTCGATGTTGGGAAAGAAGGGTTTCTCTGCGGCTGCGATTTCGGCTGCCGACGCCTCGTTCATGTAAACGCGCGTTTTGCGGTATGCGCGCATGAAGGCGTTGGCCGCATCGGTGGCAAGCCATTCACGGGTTGATGCCCGGCTGGAAAAGGCATTCGGGCCCATCTGTTTGCCGACCTGCGCAACGATGTGTCCGACGCCGTCTTTGACCAACTGCTGCGGAAACGGGCCTTGTTGCTGGACATAGCGACCTTGGCCATCGCGGAACGCCTTATCCATGTCAGCAGCACCGCCGACGTGGATGGCGTTGATTTTATCAAAGTCGATCCCGGCTTTGTGGCATGCATACTTGAACATGGCGAGCGGTTGGCCGCCGCCAAACAAGACGACGTCGGCACCTTCCAGCGCCTTCCAGCTGAACGCCGGATCCGGCTCGCGTGCCGTCAGGAAAAAGCCGTCCATTTCATTGATTTGCGCGAAATGCACCGCAACTGGCGTTTCGCCTTTGCCAAGGCTTGTGAATGCCTGGCTTGGTGCGGTCTGGATGACCTGAACGTCGCCGGCTTCAAGGGCGGCAATCGCGGACACGCCGGGCGGTGAGACCGACCACGATGCGTCCAGACCTTCATCCTTCAGGAAGTCGCCGGCGAGCATGGCAATCACGGGCGAGTAGAAGGCTGAGAAGAGCGTGAATTGGATTTCGATTTTTTCCATGAACCCGACGCGCTGCTAGGTTGAAAGATGCGCATCCTGTCTAGCATTCCAGGGCGCAAGCGTCGACGGCGCAACGCCAATTGGCGAGCGATATCTGCTGTGCAATTGCCGATGATCGGTACGCCGTGTCATGTCGGACATGCTGTCTCGCGAGCTGTCGCATCGTGTCGCCCTTAAGGCCATCTCTGTTCATCCCGATGCGGACCTCGTGACATCTCGCAGGCCAGTCTGGTGCTCGGCTCAAGTTGTCGCCGAATGGCTTCACGGTCACCGTGCGAGATATCGGATTGCAGCAAAGAGGACAGGGCTGCACAACAACAGCCAGAAAATGAGGCGACAGGTCTTGTGGCGAAACTCAGCCGAATGGTTCGCGGTTCGCGCGTTCTCGCCAGCGTGATCGAAGTCTGTGCAGCGGCGCATTACGGATGCTGCGGTTACAGGTTCTGCGCAGATCTTGAGGCCGATTGGAGGTCGTTTATAGGATTGGAGTATCATGCCGTTACAACTGGCATTTAAAGCCGGTGCTTTGTTGTGAGCTTGCATAGATGCAAATTTGTTGTGTGCGCCGAACTGTCTGAATAGTCACGTCTATTTCCGGTCATATGCAGCTCAACAAATATGCGATTGGACTGCGTGCTCGTTTCTGCGAGCGGCATAGCCATGTCGGTCTTGTGTATTATTCGTGCCTTGTATAACCCGTTGTCGAAACCGCAGCTTAGACCCCACTGACGCAACAAATCGACTGATCGAAATCGTATGAATGGGGCGGTCGTCGAAGGGCTTCGGGTTGTCGCCAATGTGACGCCAATCAACACTGGGGCTTTGCCTGAGCAAAGTTCAACTTGTTTGAGCTGATGTTGTCGAGAGCTCTGACGGTGTGTGCTCTCCGCGAGCTTCCGGTGAAATGCGCGGGGACTGGGCACAAGCGATTGGGGCTGGGCGATTGGGGCCAAGCGACTAGAGACAGGGGTTTCTATGCTGATCGCGGCTTTCAGGCCAAATTGAATCCGGCCAAATTGAATGAAGAGATGCATGATACGAGTCGAGTCAGAGTCCACGTAATCGGACCGTTTCAACTGTTTGGTTCGGATGGCATTGATCGTACGCCGCGCGGCCGAAAGTCCTGCGCGGTCATTGCGCTACTTGCGCTGTCACCGGAGTGCCAGAGAAGTCGAAAGTGGCTTCAACAAAGGCTGTGGAGCGACCGGGCCCCACAGCAGGGCGCAGCAAGCTTGCGTCAGTGCCTGGTCGAACTCAGGCGCATCTTGGATTCGGATCGAGACGTCTTGCGCGCCGACAACTTCCACCTATCGCTTGATCGGGAACGCGTCGAGATTGATCTGGATCTGTTTCAACAGGGCGAATTGCACGCCGTTCCCAAAGACGCGGAACTGCTGGAGGGTGTTGACGTCAACGATCCCGAATTCGAAGGATGGCTGCGCGAGCAGCGCCAGCACTTCGATTTCCGGCAATTCGAATTTCGGCGCTTCGATTTTCCGCACCTGGATTTCCGGCAGTCGGTCCAGTCCGAGGTTGGGCATTCTGCATTTCGTCGCAACGCGGCCGCAAAGCACGCGCCGCCCGTTGGCCAAAGCCCCTACTTAATTTTAAATCACGCGCCACGCTCGGACGCGAACCAGACGGACATCCTGGCCGACTGTTTGCTGGACGCAGTGGCGACGACCGCCACGGAAACCGGAACCTTGCGGGTTATCGACGGACGGGACGGTTATTCAGAAGCGGGCGCTGCAATCCACCAGGATGCGGAAGGTGCGATTGAGCCGCTCGTGCTCCGAGCTCAGACACTGAAGGATCCGGGCAAGTCTGCGCTGCGGATCCTATTGAAGAAGGCGGCTTCGCACGAGATTGTGTGGTCGACTGCGGCGCAAGACAAATCGGGAGACGAGTTTCATTTTGGTAGCGAGGCATTCCTACGCCAGACCAATCACATCGCAAGCCTGGCCACAAATGCACTTGTTAATGCGCTGCCAAAGAAAGCCCAGTCGGAAATCGCGTCTGCGGTGTGTTATCGGGGCGCAGTTTCGTTGTTTAAGCTCGGCGGCGCGAACTTCCAACTCGCGGACCGCCTTTTTGCTAGAGCATTCGAGCTGGAGCCAAAGGGCGTTTATCTCGGTTGGCGAGCGTACGCGAGAACATTCATGCTCGCGGAGCGATCCTTTGTGTGTCGCCAATCTGTTGCTGAGGAAGCAATGGATTTCATAGGTCGGGCGCTGGAGCTGGATCCTTGCAACTCTTACATCTCGGGTTTTGCGGCTCAAGTCCACAATATCATCAATCGCTGCTATGTTTCGGCCTATGAGTTTGCCGAGCGGAGTGTCGAGTTGAATCGGTCAAACCCCGTTGGCTGGTCGCAGCTCGGTGCCGCGAAGTGCCATCTTGGTGAAATAGAAAGCGGTTTCGAAGACACGTGTTTTGCTCTGCGCATTTCCGGAGCAGCTCCATACCGGTTCCAACTGGCGGGGATCAGTTGCATTGCGGGCGCGATGGCGGGTCAGGTTGACAGAGCGGTCAGTGTTGGGGAAGCCAGCCACGCTCTTGCGCCGAGCTTTGGCCCGCCAATGCGATATCTTTCCGTGCTCTATCTCCACCAGGGCGATGAGGCAAAATCGATCGAGATGGTTGAACGGCTCCGAGTCGCAGAGCCGGACTTTGACTATGACAGCCTCAAGGATCCGTCCTATCCGGCTGCAGGGCTGAATGTTTCTGGCCTACTCAGCATCGTGCCTGCGCGACAAATCTAGCGAACCCATCGTCATTTTTTGAATAAAGTAAGGGCTGTTGACGGTGGTCCGCCGAACCGCGGGCTTTGTCCGATCTGGTGCGCAGAACCGGATGGCGGGATGACCGGATGGCGGGATTGAGAGTTGCAGCTTGGTCACGACTGGGAGGGCAGGAGGACAAATGTCGTTGCCGGCACGGTGTTTTGTCGTTTGACAAACGCACATTTTGCGGAGCGTTCACGCCACCCGCGGTACGGAAGACTGCGCGCATTGAGAGGGCCCGCTGAATGCGCACATCGAGGAGGGAGCTGGCTGATGGTACTGTCAAAAGGTACGTGCGCTGCGAAGTCCCATGTTGGGCGGACGTTTTGTCGGCAGTGGCGGGGCTGACAAGACAGCACGTTCTTGTTTTCCAATTTATACGAACCTTTTGTCAGTGCCGCTTCCAGCTTCCTCTTCGAAGGTGCAAGTGCGAGAAGCGGCTGCAGAGCCGTCTAGACCCGCGTTGATGTCCGCCCACGTTGATTTCTGCCCACGTTGATTTCTGATCGTGTTGAATTGGCGCCAGATCCGTGTCTGTACTATCTTAGCCCGTAACTTCGAGCGCTCAATTACACCTCCGGTGCTTGCAGGGGCGGGGCGACACGCGAGGGCCTATGACTATCGCTTTCGGAACGCTCGGTCCCTCCGGCAGCAACCACGATTGGGTTACACGGCGCTATCTGCAGGCTCACGGCTTGTCGCGCGCAAAGCTTAAGCTGTTTGCTGAGTTCGAGCCCGCGTTTGCCGAGCTGCTGGATGGTAATCTGGACTTCGTTATACAAGTCGCGGTGCATGCGTCGGTTCCGTCAACGGTTGCCAAGTATCGCAACCGGGTTCATCTGGTTGATACCTTTCTTTCGGCTAGCCAGGCGATGGCAGTCTTGAGCCGGGCGGATGTACAAAATCCGACGACACTCGGACTGCAAGATGCAACACGCGAGTACATTGATGTCTCGCGGTGGCAGCAACTCATTTCGGAACCGTCGACAATTGATGTTGCGACTGGATTGCGCGAACGCCGGTATGACTCCGGCATCACGTTGGCGCGCTTTGCGGACGAATTCCCCAGCGAACTGAAACTTGAGCAAACGATCGGAACCGTCGTAGATCCCTGGCTGGTCTATGGCCGGCATCCCGTCGCCTGTGATCAGCCAGTGATTTGGACGGACGGGCCAGTGTCCCGGCAATATCAGGTGTTACTAGCCGACGACGATAACGAGTAGGCCCGCGACGACAAGGCCGATGCGCTTCCAAAGTGCCCAGGCGCTGATCAGCCCGAATGACAATGCCGCCAAGCCGACGAATATTTTGAGACTGGCCAGCACGGCTGCGATCGGCTGCGTCTCCAGGGCGATCAACGCCGGGTTCGTGATCATGCCGATCGGTATTACGTAAAGGCCAACGCCGAGCGCCATGGCTGTAAAGGCGACGCGCAACCAGTTCTCGCCAACCATTCCGGCTGCGATAAAAACGGCGCCGCATACCGGTGGTGTAATCGTGGAGAGGAGTGCGAACCAGAAGACGAAGAGATGCGCCAGGAGCGGCTCAAGACCGAGTTTTTGCAACGCCGGCCCCGCGACCGAGATGCAAATCACATACGCGGCCGTGGTTGGTACTTCCATACCCAGAAGCAGGCATGCCGCCGCCGTGAGGGCGAGCGCGAGCCACAACTGATCACTTCCCGCAGACAGGATCAGCGACGTGATCTTAACGCCCAACCCGGTCTGCCCGAGAACACCGATGACGATGGTTGCGCATAGGATTATGGAGGCGATCGTGGCAATCTGCTCACCGGCGGAAAGTGCGACGCGCGCCAGACGTTGCAGCGTTCTTTTGAAGTCGACCGTCAGACCGGCGTCGAATGGCAGAAGCAGAAACGCTGCGAGGATTGCGCATGCGGCCGCGTATTGCGGCGTGAAATCGCCAACAAACATGCGTTCCATCAACACCGCGAACGGCACAAAGAAGAAGCCGGCAGTAATGAGCACCGTGCGCAGGTCCGGACGCTCCTCGGCGGGAAGCGGCTGCAGATCATAGCGCGACGCAAAGGCGTTGATGCCGATCCAGGCCGCAGCAAAGTAGAGGAGCGCCGGCAGCAATGCCGCGGCCATGATGCTCGTGTAGGGCACACCGGTCAGCTCAACCATGACAAAGGCGCCGGCCCCCATCAACGGCGGCATAATCTGACCGCCGGACGAGGCGACAGCTTCCACGGCGCCGGCAAGAGTGCGCGGGTAGCCGAGACGTTGCATGGCGGGCAATGTGATGGCGCCGGTCGATGCGACATTTGCAGACGCGGAACCTGAGATCGATCCAAACAACGCCGATGATACTATTGCGACTTTTGCGGCGCCGCCTCTGAGGCGGCCGGCCGCAGCGGCTGCAAGATTCATAAAGCCCTGGCCGGCCTCACCGGCGTTGAGCACGGCGCCCATAATGACAAAGACGGCGACGATGTTGACGGATACACCGGTCAGGCTGCCCCACAAGCCGCCTTCAGCGATGACCATCGTGCCCAGAAAACTCTCGACCGGAAGGCCTGGATGGCCGAACTCGCCGGGCAGGTGTTCGCCAAGCAAGCCGTAAGCTAGGGCGAGGGCCGCGATCATCGGCAATGGCCAGCCGATCGCTCGACGCGCCATTTCGAGAACAGTCGCGAGGAGCGCAACGGCGATGATCGTTTGCAAGGGGCCTTCGAGGGATCCGTACTGGTCGGAGAGTTCTGCTTCGTTCACGGCGATGTAGGCGCAGCACGCCGTGCCGATGACCGCCAAGACGATGCCGGACCAGCGGCCGATATCTGACTTGGCGGCATAGACAAAGATCCACGGCAGAGCCAAAGCCATATGCAGCGGCCGCGCAATCAGGTTGGGCACGAGACCGCTGAAAATCAGCCAGATGTGAAAGACAATGGAAAGAAAGCCCAGTGCGATCCAGAACGATCGGGTCATTTGCGTTACGGCCGCCATAATAAGAGCGGCGAACCTCATCCGGGTTCGCCGCGCCGTATTCCAGGTGATTTCAGTTTACCGAATGGCGTCCGGAAGCTTGATGCCGGCCTCGTCATAGTACTTCACCGCACCGGGGTGCAGTTTGCCGTAAACGTTGGCGAGCATGTCGCCCGAGACGCCGTTCCACCAGGCTGCCGCCTTGCCGAGATCAGACTTTTGCGACCAGTAGGTTTTGGTCAGCGTATATGCGGTTTCATCGTCCATCGCGGTTGTTGTGTGAGCCACAACTGGAAGCGACGTCGTCACAACGTCGCCGCTCACGCCGGCGTATGTACCGCCGGGAATGACAAGCCGTGTCCGCTTCGTCTTTTTGATTTGCTCATCCGTTAAAGAGAGCAGCGAAATGCTGCTGCTGGCGGCAGCCTCGATCACGTTTGGCGCAGGGTAGGACCCTGCGGTGACGAAGCCGTCGATTTGCCGGTTCTTCAGCGCAGGTACGGCTGCGTTGAGTTCGACGTTGGCGAGTTTGACCTTACCGTCCAGACCGAACAGCTTGAGATACTTCGCCCCTTCTCTCGCACCGAACGACCCCTTGCCGATCAAGATCGTTTTGCCTTCGAGATCAGCAAACGTTTTGACACCGCTGTCGGCGCGCAGAACGAAGTGCATCGTCAGCGATGGAATGGGAAACAGGGCGCGAATGTCGTTGTACTTCGGGTCTGTCTTGCCCTTGAACATGGCAAGCCCCTTCTGGGCGAGCTTGACCAGGACGGGCGGGGTCGTGAAGACGTAATTGCCTTTGCGCTTGGCCGCTTCCTTCACGTTCTGAACGGAGCCTTGGCTTTCTTCGACGGTAAGAATGATGTTGCCGTTCGAGCCGGTCTTGATGGCCTCGGCAATCTGAACTGACATTTGATAGTACGATGACGTAGACTTCGCAGACTTGAATGTGACGCGCGTCTCAGCCGCCGCGGATGGTCCGAGGACCAATGACGCGCCGGTAGCAACGGCAAGACCCAGCTGTGCAACCTTCATTGACATTCCTCCCGTCAAGTTTGGGAACGTACGGCCCACAGAGGCCGTATTCACGCCTCCGCGGAGTCGATGCTGCATAGCAGCCCCAACGTGCATGCGACAGCCATCGCCAACCGTGATCGTCCCCGTTGTGTCGTCCAGGCGGATGGTAGCCGACTGCCGGCTGCCTTACCAGACGCGGCGGTGTTGTTGACGCAGCGGAGATGTCGGATTTCTTCCCTCGGGCACAATCGATTATAGCCGTCAATGCCCCAATCGAAAGGCCTTGCGACCGTTCGCCGGGTTGGGCGCGCGCTCGTCAGGCCGTGGAGTTTATGCGCCTGCTGCCCGGTGCCGCTTGCGATATCGTTCCTTCTTCGGCCCGTTGCCGCACGTGGCCATGGAACACCATCTGCGTTTGCCAGGGCGGGAGACGTCAACAAAGATGGCCGAGCAGTCCTTGGCACTGCACTCGCGGATCTTTGTGATCAAATCACTGGTCAGCAGTTCCACGGCATCGCGTGCAATCGTCGACATGGATGACCGAAACGGTGTTGGCGACACCCATTGCTGCGGCTTTCCGATTTGCGTCAGCTTTGGAACAAGCGGTTCGTAGGCAGCCCAGTCATTCAAGTCATGAACACTTTTGCGTTGTGCCGGCCGACGCGCCATCGCCGCTGTGATGAGCCGATAAATGGTTTCACGCAACGCCCACGCGCTTTGGAGTTGTGCGTCGGTTATCGAGACGGGTTCAGGCGTCAGTTCCGCCTGGACAAGCCACTGCGCGAGATCGTTACTGTCCCGCAGGCGTTCGAATTTCGCGTGATGTCGATCCCCAACCGTTGCCACGAAATCCAAACAGAGCCGGCCGGAGTGAAACCGAAACTCAGGGGCAGCTTCACCTTTCGCGAGCGACGGGTCCTCCATCATGGCACTTGTTTAAGTGGTTCCAGTTTGCTAGTCAATGGAACCAGTTAAACTGGTTCCGAGCCTATGCCGGATTATCGGTCGGCGCCTGAGGCGCGCGCCAATCAGCGGTTCGGCCGTCAGGGACAGTTGGAAATTCGACGATCAGGGACATGGAGGGAGAGATGCCGGAGCTTGCACGTGTCACAACATCCGTATTGGACATTGCTTATGAGCACAGCGGTCCGGAGCATGGCGCTCTCGCAATTTTGCTGCACGGATACCCGTACGATGTCCGGTCGTTTGACGAGGTGGTGCGGAGGCTCAACGGGCAAGGCGTGCGCACGATCGTTCCCTACCTGCGCGGCTATGGTGGCACGCGTTTTCTGCGGTCCGATACGCCGCGGTCGGGAGAGCAGGCCGCGCTCGCGCACGACTTGCTGGAGTTCATGGATCAACTTCAGATTTCCCAAGCGCTTTTGGGTGGGTTCGACTGGGGCGGGCGTGCCGCTTGCATTGCCGCCGCGCTTTGGCCAGAGCGGGTTATCGGTCTCGTCGGTGGTGGTGGGTATCTCATTCAGAACAACGATAACGCCGCGAAGCCGCTCAACCTCGCGCAAGAGCAGGCCTACTGGTATCAGTACTATTTCCACTCGGCCCGTGGTCGGAGGTGTCTTGAGGACAATCGCCACGCGCTGGGTGCGCACATTTGGCGCCTCTGGTCTCCGGACTTTGCGTTCAGCGATGTGACCTATGATGCGACGGCAAAATCGTTTGACAACGCAGACTTCGTTGACGTCGTTGTGCATTCCTACTGCCATCGCACCGGCAGCGCCGATGGCGATCCCCGTTATGCCGAGACGGAACGGCTTTTGAGATCCCAGCCAAAAATCGGCGTGCCGACAATCACGCTCCATGGCGCGTCGGACGGCGTGACGCCTGTATCGCTTTCGGAGAACGAGGAGCGCTTTTTCACTGGCAGATTCGAAAAACGCGTTCTCAAATCCATCGGGCACAATATTCCCATGGAAGCGCCTGAGACGTTTGCCCAGGCCGTGCTCGACCTCACGCCGTAGGCGTTCTATGTGCGCTGTTCGAGAGTCTCTAATTTGCGCTGTTCGCAGGCTCGCGGCTCGAGCGCAGCGAGGAATAGCCGTGAGCGATAGACAACCCGCGCG
>JBCDAH010000127.1:0-13580 GCA_039186015.1 Pseudomonadota bacterium | reverse complement strand
TCCGTTACGCCACAAGAAATGGACACATCCAAGGGCTTTCCGTTGTCATTAAAGCCCGCGTTCAACTTCCGAGTGCGATGATCTTCTTGACGAATTAGAGAACTGGAGCGCTGTTCTCAAGGCGGAGCCGGAAGTTATCCACAGGTTGGCAGCGCTGACAAGTTCGGATGAAGCAGATGCCAGTGATCAGCAACTTGACCAAACGCCAAGTCCAGATTTGCCGGAGGTGTCGCCATGACGGAGCCTGCGGCCAAGACATCTGATGTGCGGGCAACGTTCGGCCATGCCGCAAAGGACAAAATTCCCAAGAGCCGACCGTCGATGTCGCCGCTCACGCTCCGGCTCACGCCGGAGGAACGGACACGTCTGGAGGAACTGGCAGCGGGTATGACGCTCAGTGCCTATATCCGGGCCTGCGTCTTTGCCGAGGATCGCAAGCTCCGGAAGACACGACCGGCGGATGTCACGGCTGAGCGCAAAGCGGCAGCCGAGGCCTTGGCCCTTCTCGGTCATTCCCGCATTGCCAGCAACCTCAGCCAGCTGGCGCATCATGCCACTCTCGGCGTTCTGGATCTCGGACCGGAGGAGAAAGCGCACATCGCGGAAGCGATGACGCATGTTGCTGCGATCCGAACTCTGCTCATGCAGGCCTTGGGCAAAAAGACATGATCCTCGAAGGCAACGAACGCGGCTTTGGCGCAGAGCTTGCGCGGCATTTGATGAACGCGCGCGACAACGATCATGTAACTGTGCACACCGTGCGTGGCTTTGTGGCTGAGGATCTGCACGGCGCGTTTGCCGAAGCCGAAGCGATTTCGCGTGGCACCAAATGCCAGAAGTATCTCTTCTCCATGTCGCTCAACCCGCCACCGTCCGAAAGCGTTTCGGTCGATCAGTTCGAAGCCGCCATTGCCCAGACAGAAGCCAAGCTTGGCCTGGCCGGGCAACCACGCGCCGTGGTCTTTCATGAGAAAGACGGACGGCGGCACGCACATGCCGTTTGGTCCCGGATCGATGCAGAGCGCATGACCGCAATTAACCTCTCGCACTACAAACGCAAACTGACCGCGCTCAGCCACGATCTCTATCTTGAGCACGGTTGGCGAATGCCGGACGGGCTACGGGATCATGCGCAGCGAGACCCTTCCAATACATCGCGACAGGAGACCCAGCAGGCCAAAAGACTCGGACGTGACCGCGCCGAGACCAAGGCGATGTTCCGGGCCTGTTGGGAGGGCTCGGACTCTCGTGCTGCATTTGCGGCGGCCCTGAAAGATCAGGGGTTTCTGCTGGCGCGCGGTGAACGGCGTGGGTTTGTCGCGGTCGATGGAGACGGAAAGGTCTGGTCTTTATCCCGTTGGTGCGGCGTTAAACCGAGAGAGATGCGAGCACGGCTGGGGCCTGAGGCGGAATTGCCGTCTGTCGATGATCTAGCGGACCGCACACTTGATCTGCCAAAGCATGAGAAGAAACAACCCGACTCACAGGCGGATTTCCAACGCGCAGAGCTCGTTGCCCGGCAGCGCAAAGCGCGCGAAGAACTGATCCAGCATCAAGAGCGCCGCCGCCTGGAAGAAGCCAAGGCGCGCAAACTGGGCGCGGTGCGTCTCGCCTTCCTGCGTATGACTGGTCGAGCAGCCAAAATCGAAGCTGAGTCGAAAGCGGCCGCGCATGCTGCCGAACAGCGTGACCGCGAAGAACAGCAGCTACTGATCGACCGACATTTGGCTGAGCGGCGCGCGCTGGATCAAGCTCAAGCCCCAAAACGCGACCCACGTCAAAAACTGGTGGTGTCGCAGGACAAAGGCGCGTTCACGGCACGGGAGCTAGAGCGCGACCCAAGTCTTACGTTGACAGAGCTGTCCAAAACCAAAGCGCAGTTCACGCGAACAGATGTGCTGCGCACGCTGGCCAAACGAATCGATGATCCCAAACACCTGTCCGCGTTGGCGGATCGCGCGCTCACATCTCCCGAAGCAGTGCGTCTCTCGAGCGACCGCGTGTCTCGCTACACCACACAGGATTATCAGAAAGCCGAGAATGAGCTTGCCGTTGCCGCGAAAGAGATGACCCGTATGAGAGGGTTTCAAGTCGCGGAAGATCATATTCTGGTGGCAACTCGCACGCAAAACGCGAAGCTGCAAAAAGCTTTTGGTGGGCAGATGAGCCGGGAGCAGCAAAGGGCGCTGCGCCACGTGCTGGGCGAGCACCAGATGGCCTCCGTTGTCGGTCTGGCGGGTGCGGGCAAAAGCACCATGTTGACAGCGGCGTCCGACGCCTGGACCCGGCAAGGCGCGAAAGTCCATGGGGCGGCGCTGGCTGGCAAAGCCGCAGATGGGTTGGAAAGCGCATCCGGCATTCAAAGTCGAACTTTGGCGTCATTGGAGCTTGCCTGGGAGAACGGGCGCACGCCCATTGCCAAAGGAGATGTGCTGGTGGTGGACGAAGCCGGTATGATAGGCACGCGGCAGATGGCGCGGTTGGCGGAAAAGATGCGATCCATCGAAGCCAAACTAGTGCTCGTGGGCGATCCGGACCAATTGCAGCCGATTGAAGCGGGCACGCCGTTCAGGGACCTTGTCGACCGGCATGGCGCGGCGGAACTCAGGGACATCTATCGTCAACGGCAAAACTGGCAGCGGCAAGCCTCGCGCCATCTGGCCGAGGGACGAACAGCGGAAGCGTTGCAGACCTATGCAAACAACGGTGCAGTTGCACGCTCCGACGACCGAGCATCCGCGATTGAGGCGATGGCCGAGACTTATGTGATGGATTCTGTGGCCAATCCGCAAGCAACCCGACTTGCCTTCGCGCACCGGCGCAAGGATGTGCATGATCTCAACGTCGCCATTCGATCTGCGATACGGGATGACCCCGAAAATGACGTGCTGCTGGATACGGCCACTGGCCCGCGCGCCATTGGAACCGGAGATCGCCTTGTTTTTGGCCAAAACGACAAAACCCTTGGTGTGAAGAACGGCATGCTGGGGCGCGTTGAATCCGTTGGTGTTGGCCAGATGATGGTCGTGCTGGATGGCGACGAGAAGCGCAAAGTCAGCTTCAATCCGGATCAATACCGCCACTTCGACCACGGCTACGCCGTCACGGTGCATAAATCACAGGGTGCGACGGTGGATCAAAGCTACGTGCTGACTTCAAGATCAATGGATCAACATCTGGCCTATGTCGCGATGACCCGCCATCGCGATGACCTCCGCGTCTTCAACGCTGCCGAAGATCAACCAGCGTGGGCACGAGAGCAAGCGCAAACCCGTAGGCTATCTCACAATCGGGACGGGCCGAGCATTGCGCCGTCGATGGCCTAACGGTGGCAATGATCTAAAACGTACTTTGGTTCGGTAGTCGGGCGAGGATCAACATGCGGACAAAGCCGCCTTTTGCTCACACGGCTATTGCTAACGCAGCATTCTTTCGCCCGCGCAGCATGCTTGTCTTTGCGATGTAGCGCAAGTCGCCGAAGCAGTCATTCCTAGGCGTCGAACCAGCACGAACCGAAACCGAACTTTCGCCGCCGTCTGATCCGACAACTCAGACGCGGACTTTGCCGTCATTGGATTTTGAGTCTTCGCTGATGCAGCATCTCTTCGCATGTGCAGCATGCAATTTGCGGCGACGCAGCGGGTTCCCATTTTGGTCATTCAAACCCGCGCTTGAGCCTAACTTCCAAACCTACCATTCGCTGCGCATCTGTTGGACAAGCAGGCGGCGGAACGAACCCGCCATTGACTGTGTTCTCAGCCGAACTTAGCCTTATCACTCAAGACCGCCGCTGGCGTCGAACCCGTTCCTGCGGCGCCGCAACAGAATCAATGCTTGAAAGTACATAATGGAAAAAGTAATTGGAATTGTTCCCGGCGCAGGTCGGGCTTCAAGAATTGGTGGGTTCTTCAAGGAATTGACACCAATAAATGTCAACGAGACCGACTCATCTCGATTTGTAGTAGTTTCAGAGCAAATAATCGAAGCAATCCGTCAAGCAGGTGCGTCTCCAATATACTTCGTTCTGAATTCGGAAAAAGGATTCATTTCAGACTACTTCAACAAATCAGATCTATTTTCTTCAGATAATTTGTTTTTTTCATTTCAAAGCAGCCTCGATCAATATTATGGCATGCCGTTCGCTATTGATAAGGTGTTCGAAGAAACCAAAGGAAAAACTGTTTTATTGGGAATGCCGGATACAATAATTGAACCGCACGACGCATTTCAAATTCTTCTCAGGAATTTTGACTCTAATAAATCAGATTTGGAACTGGGAATTTTCAAAACCCAAAAAGGTTCGTATGGGGGGTATGTAGAGTTTGACTCCAAGACACACCTAGTAAAGAGTCATGTCGACAAGACTTCCAAAAATTTCCCATTTGAGAGCGCGGACAACGCGTGGGCGATCGCTTGCTGGAATGACCGTTTCACAAACTTTCTACATGAATACGTAGAATCCTCTCGCGACAGCTACAAATACACGGGATTTGGCGAGTTTAGAGAATTACTTTTCGGCGACATAATTGACGCAGCGATAAACAGCCCTAACCTAAGGGTGTGTGCGGACTATATATCAAATGATTCAGGATATTACCTAGACGTTACCGAACCTTCTAAATATTTCGACGCAGTTCTTCACTATCATTCCACTTCAAAAAACTCAAAAAGCGGCAAATCTGAGAATTCTCAACGCAGACGTCGAGAGAATAAGCAAATCTTTATCAGTCATTCGTCTTTTCAAAAAGACAAAGCTGATGATCTTCACTTTATGCTAAAGCAAGCTGGCTACGCTCCAGTTTTGGATTCGTATGACATCCATGGTGGACAGCAGATTTCTAAGAGAATTGAGGCACTAATCAACGAAAGCAGATTTTTTGTGATTCTCCTTTCAAACGAAAGCTTATCTTCTAAATGGGTGCAGGCTGAGATAGCACTCGCATATGCTGCAGGCATAGTAGACGGAGAGCGAATACTGCCCGTACAAATTGAAGATATTGAAGAAAGTGAAGCAAACAAAGTTCTATTCATACCTAGAAATACTTACAATTGGCTGGACGGAAGGAACGGAATGCGTGACGTAGTACAGTGGTTGGAGAAGCAATTCAAATAGCCGAGTGAGGTCTGCTAAATGTGATCCGGCCTGCAAGGTCAACTAAGCTCGCGAGGTCTGTTTTGGGCTCGCTATCACGTTTCGCCGCCAGCTGTGCGAACAACGACCTTCGATGTGCCAACCGATGCTCACCGCGCAACACCTTGCAGTATCAATGGCTTGGCTTGAAGGCTCGATGGCCGCTTCAAACTCGCCGGTTGCAACAGCATTGCCGCGCTGGCTTTGGTCCGTTCTGAGCCCAAGGCGGTCATTGTCGTTTATTGTTGTGTGTGCATGGAGAACATATGCTGCAGCACTTGCTCTCCATCCAATGCCGCAAAGTCGCGGGCAGAGCGGACATTGGCTGCGGTGCGGAAATCTTGAAGGTTGGGCTCGGAGCGGTTGAAAGTTGGCTCAGCAGTGCCGTCGCGGCGGACTGATCGAGAAAGGTCTTCTTTGAGTTTTGCTGGTAAGATGGTTTTTCAAGGATGTGACAAAGTAGCTGATCTTAGAGACAGTAAGCCAACGCGCGTATGGTAAGCGGCGAAACCAGGGTAAGAACCCATCTCGAACGCGGCAAAAGGCTGTTGCGCATGCGAGCAGCGTTTCAAGTCGTGTGGTTTGCCAGAGGCTTTTGGTGTCGGCATCGCAAAATCGGTCTTTCAACGTGGCCGCTTAATCCTCATGCTTACAGCCGGCTGCGGCGTGGCCATGGGCGCACTTCGACAGCGCCGCGTTTTCGTTGCTGGTTTTGGCGAGTTTCGTCGCGGGACCCTGCGCCCAGCAAGAAGCAGTTCAGGATCGCATTTCTTGGTGAAACCGGCCCCGCCAAGTGATGATCGCACGGCGTCGAATGCCAACACCACATTGTGTTTGTGATCCTTTGAGACCTCGCTATACGTGGAATGTCAGCGGAACATCATCTGCCCGGGCCTACTGATGGAGTAGCGTAAAGTTGAAACCTGTACAGAATCATGTTCACCTCGACACATCGGCTGTCGAGCCGCGGCACAGGCTTGAAGCGTGGAACCACTATTATGATGGCTTCACAACTTTTCAAAACCTTGCGCCGTCGAGCGAAGCAATCCATGCGGTTACGTGTGGATGGAAGTTCGGTGACCTCTTCTTTGAGCACTATGCATACAGCCAGTCTGCCACAAGCATGCGGCCGGGCGGGCGTTTCGACGATCGGATAGCTCTGCGCATTTTGTTGCGTGGAACCACCAAGGCTCTAGTTGCAGACAGACCGTCTTTGTTAAAACCGGGCGCTGTCTACCTTCGGGACAGGAGTCACAGATTCTATGCGCGGCATGACGACATAGAAGCCCTCTCGGTCTCCGTGCCCTACGAAGCGATCGGCTATAAGCCTGGCTTACACGGCGGCTTACGCGCCTTTGATTTCGAAACGCCAATGGGACGTATTTTGCGGGCCAATATCGAGGCGCTACATACAAGCTTGTCATCTGCATCGCCCGAAGAGGGCCAGCAGCTGGCCGAAGCTTTCAGTGCGTTTCTCAGAACCATTCTGTCGCGCGACAGCAAGGCAGACATCCCGCGCCATCCGTTCGAGGAGGCGCGCGACGTGGCGCTTCGGCGATACATCGAGGACAACCTCGGCGATCCGACGTTGAGCATCGAGCGCATCTGCGGCGCGGTCGGCATTTCGCGGTCCGCTCTGCAGCGCACTTTCGCGAAGGATGGCGGCGTCGGACGCTTCGTGCTTCGGCGTCGGCTGGAGGAGGCCCTGCAGGATCTTTCGCGGCGCATGCCGGAACGCGGGGTTGTCGTCGCCGTGGCCGAGCGTTGGGCCTTCCACGATGCGGCGCATTTCAGCCGCCAGTTCAAGCAACACTTCGGATTTCGGCCGGGTGAAGTAGTGGGTAGCGCATTGACCGCGCTATCCGCCGCGGATGGCGGGCTGGTCCGAGAGCAGGCCGAGCGTCCTCAGATGTTCGGTGCGATCACGCCTCTTTTCAGCCTCGCCGCCTGAGTCGGCTCGGCCTGCCCCGGCCAACTCATATTCTCCTTATGTTCCGCGGCTGGGACTCTCGTACAGCAAACTCGGGATCCTCATACATTGAGCCGTCGCACGGCCGGTCGTAGCTTCAAGCACCGCATCGGGCGGGCCATTCAGGTTTGTAATCAGGTGTGGTTTCCGAAGCCGGTCCATGCGGTGCGCAGGGAAGTGGAGTTGTGAGAGCGCACCAGCGCTGTCGCATGTTGATGGATAAGGCGGGTCGCCAGCTCGCCGGTTGGAGGCGGCGGCCATGCCGCGACTGGGGGCAAAATGACGACTGGGCGCAATACCGAAACCGGGTTGGCCGAGACCAACCTGCTTGAAGGTAGCTTCTCGGTGATCCCGAAAGACGCTCTGGTCGGGGTCCAGCAGACTTTTGAACCCGGCGCGCTGATCGTCAGTATTACCGCAGACATCGCGGAAACCTTCACCGCAAGAGGGACATAAGATATGGGCAATTTTGTTGTGAACACGACATCGGATGTGGTCGATGACACCGATGGGTTCTTGTCGCTACGCGAGGCCGTGGCGCTTGCCAATGCCGACCCGAACCTCAGCATCATCACCTTTGACGCCACGGCGGCGGATTTCTCGGGCGACGCGCTGATCCGACTGACGCAGGGCCAGCTCACGGTCACCGAGAATATGACCATCGACGGCTCCACCGCCGGCGGCGCGGTGGTGATCACGGGCGACGCGAACGACGACGACGTCACGCTGCCCGGGACGGACATAACGGATGTCGCTGCCAGCGGGGGCGCACGGCTGGATGACAACAGCCGCCTGTTTTTGGCCCTAGACGACGCGGCGCTCTCGCTGACCGCGCTCACGCTCACCGGCGGGCGCACGGCCTTTCCCGGCGGCGCAATCCGCAGCTTCGACGGCGCGGTGACGCTGACGGACAGCACGGTCAGCGGCAACAGCACCGCAGGCGCAGACGCCTCAGGCGGCGGGATCTACGGCCGCGCTGGCGGCGTGACGCTGACGGGCAGCACAGTCAGCGATAACAGCACGGTCGGCGCGAACGCCCGAGGCGGTGGGATCTTCAGCTTCAACGACGTGACGCTGACCAATAGTAAGGTGAGCGGCAACAGTACTGCCGGGCTGAACGCCGATGGCGGCGGGATCTTCAACGATGGAGGTGCCGTAACGCTCATATACAGCACGGTCAGCGGCAACAGCACGGCCGGCGAGTCCTCCGATGGCGGCGGGATCGCCAGTTACACCGGCCTCGTGGTGGCGACGAACAGCACGATCGCGGGCAACAGTACTGCCGGGCTGAACGCCGAGGGCGGCGGGATATTCAGCAGGCTCAACGACGTGTTGCTGACCAACACCACCGTCACGGGCAACAGCACTGTGGGCCCGGCCGCTGCCGGCGGCGGGATCACCGCGGGCAACGTCGCGCTGACAAACAGCCTCGTGCTCGGCAACGTTACGAATTCGGGCAGTAACGACATCCGCGGGACGCAGTTCCTCAGCGGCGGCAACATCGTCGGCGACCGGCTGACCCGCGCGGACGGGACGACCGAAACGGTAACCGCGGCTCAGGTGTTCGCCGCGACTGAAGACAACAACGGCGTCGCCGCCGGTGTGCTCGCCGACAATGGCGGGCCGACCGAAACAGTTCTGATCCTGGCCGGCGGTGCGGCGCAAGAAGCAGGAGTAGCCAACGCACTGACCATAGACCAGCGTGGAGAGGCGCGGCCCGTCGGTGCCAACGACCTAGGCGCGGTAGAATTGCAAGAGGCGCCGTCTTTTGTTGTCACCATCGCCGGCGACATCGTTGACGAGTTCGACGGCGAAACCTCGCTGCGCGAGGCGGTGGCTTTAGCGAATGTACGGGCGGGCGCGGACACGATCACGTTTGACGCGACGGCCGCGGATTTCTCTGGCGACGCGCTGATCCGCCTGACGCAGGGCGAGCTTGTGGTCACCAACAGCCTGTCCATCGACGGGTCAACCGCCGGCGGCGCGGTAATGATCACCGGCGATGCAAACGGGGACGACGTCACCCTGTCCGGCACAGGTATAACCGATGTCGCCGCCAGCCTGAACGGTCAGGACTTGCTGACCGATAACAGCCGCCTATTCGACGCTACAGGCGCGGCTGATCTCTCGCTGACCGCACTCACGCTCACCGGAGGCCGCACGACCGGAACCTATGCAAAGGGCGGCGCGATCCGCAGCGCCGATGGCGCAGTGACACTGACAAACAGCACGTTGAGCGGCAACAGCACCTCAGGCCAGTACGCCGAAGGCGGCGGGATCTACAGCCTCCGTGGCGGCGTGACGTTGACGGGCAGCACCCTCACCGGCAACAGCACCGTGGGCTTCAGCGCCGATGGCGGCGGTGTCATCAGCCTCATTGGCGATGTGACGCTGACCAACAGCACCCTCACCGGCAACAGCACCACGGGCAGGTTTGCAAGTGGCGGCGGGATCGCGACCGGCTTCGGCGATGTGACACTGACGAACAGCACGGTCACAGGCAACAGCACCACCGGCACGGGCGCAGCAGGCGGCGCGATCGACACTCGCGCGGGAACCGTTGCGCTTACGGACAGTCTCGTCCTGGGCAACGTCGCGGTGAATGCCGGCGATAACGACATCCGTGGGACGCAGATACTGAACGGCGGCAACATTGTCGGTGATCAGCTCACCCGCGCGGACGGAACCACCGAAACGGTGACCGCCGCTCAGGTCTTCGCGGCGACCGCACAGGTCGTTGGCGGCAATGGCGTCGCGACAGGCGTCCAGGCAGGGGTGCTGGCCGACAATGGCGGGCCGACCGAAACGGTCTTGATACTGCGCGGGGGCGCCGCGGAGGATGCGGGCGGCCCCACCGCAATCACGAATGATCAGCGTGGCGAGGCGCGTCCTTTCGCTGGCGGAGCGAACGATCTAGGCGCTGTGGAGTTGCAGGAACCCGGCTCTCTGGTGGTGACCATCGCCGCTGACGTGGTGGACGCCGGCGACGGCGAGACGTCGCTGCGTGAGGCGATCGCCTTCGCCAACGCGCAGGCGGGCGCGGACACGATCACTTTTGACGCAACCGCAACGGATTTCACCGGCGACGCGGTGATCCGGCTCACTCAGGGTGAACTTCTGGTCACCCAGAGCCTGACCATCGACGGGAGCACCGCCGGCGGCGCAGTCGTGATTACCGGCGATGCGAACGATGACGACGTCACCCGGGCCGGTACGGACATAACTGACGCAGCTGCGAGCCTAACCGGGCAGAACCTTCTGAATGATAACAGTCGTCTGTTCAACGCCACGGGTGCGGCCGATCTCTCGCTGACCGCCCTCACGCTGACCGGCGGACGCACTACTGGGGACCGCGAAGCGGGCGGCGCGATTCGCACTGCCAATGGCGCTTTGATGCTGACGGATAGCACGGTGAGCGGCAACAGTACCTCGGACGATCGCGGCGATGGTGCCGGGATTGCTAGCGGAAGTGGCGACGTTTTTCTGACCAACAGCACAGTAAGCGGTAACGTAACCACAGGCGCATTCGCCGATGGCGCCGGGATCTTTTCCAATAGTGGTAACGTGGCGCTTACGAACAGCACCGTCACAAACAACAGCACCGGCGGTATCGGCGCAGATGGCGGTGGGATCTATACCAACACTGGCAGCGTGATGCTGACAGACAGCATCGTGCTGGGCAATGCAGCGGGCGGGGAAGACGACGAGGTCCGCGGAACGCAGGTCCTGAACGGCGGCAACATCGTCGGCGACCAGCTGACTCGCGCCGACGGGTCTAGCGAGACGGTGACGGCGGATCAAGTGTTCGCTGTGACCCAGGACAACAACGGCGTCGCCGCCGGGGTGCTGGCTGAAAACGGCGGACCGACCGCAACGGTCCTCATCCTCGCGGGCGGCGCGGCGCAGGACGCCGGCGGGACGACTGCGATCACCACCGACCAGCGCGGCGAGGCGCGGCCCTTTGGCGACGCGGGCGACCTCGGCGCGATTGAACTGCAAGTCGAGCCGACTTCGCTCGTCGTCACCATCTCAAGCGACATCGTTGACGACACGGACGGGGAGACCTCGTTGCGCGAGGCGGTGGTCTTCGCCAACGCTCAGTCTGGTGCAGACACGATCACATTCGATGCGACTGCGGCTGATTTCACCGGCGACGCGCTGATCCGCCTGACGCAGGGCGAAATCGAAATCACCGACAGCCTCACCATCGACGGCTCCACCGCCGGCGGCACGGTGGTGATTACCGGCGACGCGAAAGACGACGACATCACGCGGATCGGCACCGACATTACGGATGTCGCCGCCAGCCTGGATGGCCAGGATCTGCTGGACGACAACAGCCGCCTGTTCAACGCCAGGGGCGACGCGGCGCTTTCGCTGACTGCCCTCACGCTCACTGGCGGCCGCACGACGGCGGAGGACGCCCGTGGCGACGGCGGAGCGATCCGCAGCGGCGACGGCGCCGTGACGCTGACGGACAGCGCTGTCAGCGGCAACAGCACTGCAGGCTCCTACAACCCGGGCGGTGGGATCCGAAGCGTCGACGGCGCGGTGACGCTCACAAACAGCACGGTCAGCGGGAACAGCACCGCAGGCGCCAGCGCCGGTGGCGGCGGGATCGATGGCGGCCGCGGCGGCGTGACACTGATCAACAGCACGGTGAGCGGTAATAGCACCGCGGGTGAGAATTCCAGTGGCGGCGGGATCGATGGCTTCGGCGGCGTGACGCTGATCAACAGCACAGTCACCGGCAACAGCACCACGGGTGCGAGCGCATATGGCGGCGGGATACTCAGCGGTTTCGGCGGTGTTACGCTGACGGACAGCATCGTGCTGGGCAATGTCGCGGTCAATGGAGGCGGCGATGAGGTCCTTGGAGCACAAACCCTGAATGGCGGCAACATCGTCGGCGACCGGCTGACCCGCGCCGACGGGTCGACCGCAACGGTGACCGCGGATCAGGTGTTCGCTGCGACCGAGGACAACAATGGTGTCGCGGCCGGGGTGCTTGCTGACAATGGCGGACCGACAGAGACCGTCCTGATCCTGCGCGGCGGTGCGGCACAGGATGCGGGTGGGCAGACCGCGCTCGCCACCGACCAGCGCGGCGAGGCGCGGCCCTTCGGCGAGGCGGACGACCTCGGCGCGGTCGAGCTGCAGGAACCCGGCTCGCTTGTTGTGACCATCGCCGCTGACGTCGTCGACAACCGCGATGACGAGACGTCGCTGCGCGAGGCGGTGGCCCTCGCCAACGCGCAGGTAGGCGCGGACATCATTACCTTCGACCCGACCGCGCCGGACTTCGTGGGCGATGCGGTTATCCGGCTGACGCAGGGCGAGCTTCTGGTCACCGATGGCCTGACCATCGACGGGCGCAGCGCCGGCGGCGCGGTGGTGATCACCGGCGACGGGAATGACGACGACGTCACGCGGGTCGGGTCGGATATCACCGACGTCGCTGCTAGCCTTGACGGCCAGGACCTTCTGGCTGACAACAGCCGTATCTTCAAAGCCACTGGCGAGGCGGCGCTTTCACTGACTGCGCTCACGCTCACAGGCGGCCGCACAACAAATGAAAGCGAAGAAGGCGGCGCGATCTTCAGCGACCGCGGCGCGGTTACGCTGACGGACACCACAGTCAGCGGTAACAGCACAGCGGGCGATAGTTCCGAAGGTGGCGGAATCTACGGCAATGGCGGCGACGTGACGCTGACAGCCAGCACCGTTAGCGGCAATAGCACGACGGGTGCGGCTGCCGAGGGAGGCGGAATTTACTCAATCGGCCACGTGACACTGACAGGCAGTACGGTTAGCGGCAACAAAACGGCGGGCCCTTATTCCGAGGGCGGCGGCATTTTCAACTACATTGGCGGTGTGACGCTGAAGGACAGCACTGTCTCGGGCAACGGCACTAAGGGCGACTTCGGAGCGGGTGGCGGGATTTTCAGCTCCAATGATGGGGTGATGCTCACCAACAGTACCGTCACAGGCAACAGTACTGCTGGCGCCTACTCCGCTGGCGGCGGGATCTCCAGCTACAATGGCAACGTGACGCTGACCAACAGTACGGTCACGGGCAACAGCACCAGAGGGCCCGCTTCAAGCGGCGGCGGCGTCTTCAGCAACACATACGCCCCAGGTAGCGTGACGCTGACCGACAGCCTCGTTCTGGGCAATGTCGCGGTCAATGGGTACAGCGACGAGATCTTCGGCCGGCAGACATTGAACGGCGGCAACATCGTCGGCGGCCAGCTCACCCGCGCCGACGGGACGAGTGCGACGGTGACGGCGGCCGAGGTGTTCGCCGCAACGAAAGACAACAACGGTGTTGCGTCCGGGGTGCTTGCTGACAATGGCGGACCGACGGAGACGGTGCTGATCCTCGCCGGTGGCGCGGCTCAGGATGCGGGCGGCGCCACCGCGCTCACCACGGACCAGCGCGGCGAGGCGCGGCCTTCGGGCAATGCCAATGATCTGGGC
>JBCDAH010000126.1:0-13659 GCA_039186015.1 Pseudomonadota bacterium | reverse complement strand
CGAACGGGGCCGGGGAAGTTGAGACAATCGTCGTCGAAAGCGGTGACGCGACGACATAGGCGCGCGAATTGAAGGACGAGACCAGTGAACGCACAACGCATCGCGCTTACGGCGCAAGGTGGGCCCGACGTCATGATGTTGGAATCCGTTGAACTTGGGCCGCCGGGCGACGGCGAAGTTCAAGTCGCGCAATCCGCGATCGGGCTTAACTACATGGACGTGTACCAGCGCTCGGGCCACTATCCGCTGGACCTGCCAAGCGCGCTCGGTCTGGAGAGTGCCGGTCGTATCACAGCCATTGGCCCTGGCGTGACAGACTTCGCCGTTGGCGATCGCGTTGTTTATGGTGGCGTCCTCGGCGCCTATGCAACCCATCGCAATGCGCCGGCCGCGCGCACGATCAAGCTGCCGGACGACATTCCCGAAGACGTGGCCGCCGCCGTTCTGATGAAGGGCATGACAACGGAATACCTGCTGGAACGGTGCTACAAAGTCCAGCCCGGTCAGAATGTCCTGTTCTTTGCCGCGTCCGGCGGCGTCGGGCAGTTGGCCGGGCAGTGGGGCAAGTATCTCGGCGCACGCATGATCGGTATCACGTCCGGCGCCGAAAACTGCGCACTGATCAAAACCCTGGGCTATGCCGAGGCCATTGACCGGACAACGGAAAACATCGTGGATCGCGTCAAGGCCTTAACCGACGGCGAAGGCGTGCCCGTCGTCTACGACAGCATCGGAAAGGCAACGTTTGAAACGTCAATTGCGAGCCTGGCGACCTACGGTATGTTTGTGTCGTACGGCGCGACGACAGGTGAGGCGCCCCCGGTCCCTCCAAGCCTGTTGCAAAAGGCTGGGTCGCTCTACTTCACGCGCCCGACGCTTGCGAACTATGTCGGCCCGCGGGCCGATCTCGAGCATGCCGCCGGCCGTGTGTTCGACATGATCCGCGGCGGACATCTGACCGTGAACATCAACCAACGCTGGGCCTTGTCGGACGTTGCCGAAGCACATAAGGCGCTGGAAGCGGGCACGACGACGGGGTCGACGATCCTGACGCCGTGACGCACAGTTTCGTGATGCATACCGCGAACATGACGAGGTCCGCTCGCGCTCAAAATATCCGTGGCGCCGTCAACGAGATGACCGCAGGTGTGCTGAGAATGATATCACAATATCTACTTGCTGCGATCATCTCTTATAATTTGTCGTGATGACGATTCGCAGTATTTTTGGACTGCGAAGGTCGGAGGGGCAGAGATGCACGTGGCGACAGATTCACCCGAGCAGAAGATCGACATGCGCGCGCTTCGCCAAACGTTGTCATGCTTCCCGACAGGCGTTGCGATTGCGACGACGTTGTCACGCAGCGGCGATCCCATCGGCGTCACTATCAGCTCGTTCAACTCGGTCTCCATGGATCCGCCGCTCGTGCTCTGGAGCTTGGCACGCAAGGCCGGCTGTTTGGCCGAATACAAGGCGCATCCCGGATTTGCGATCAACATTCTCGCGGCGGACCAGGCAAGCCTGTGCCAATTGTTCGCCGGCGCCGAGCGCGATCGCTTCGCTGGGTTGTCCTGGACAGCCGGCGCACATGGCGTCCCGTGCCTTGCCGGATGTGCTGCCGTGTTGGAGTGCGAGACCTACGCCGTTCACGAGGGTGGTGACCACGAGATTTTCATTGGTCGCGTCCTTGCTCACGTCAGCCACGACAGTACGCCGTTGGCGTTCGGCAAGGGCCAGTTGGGCGCATTCAGCGTCAATTGAGATCGATCACAGACATCGCGCGGTTCCGTCACGTCGCGACCAGAGTTTCGGCCTCACTGCGTAGTGTGTCGAGGAAAGCCTTGGCCTGTGGTGACAGACTGCGACGTGCCGTCTGGATATGGACGAGGTCCAGATACAACGGCGGTTGGTCAATCGCTGCGATCTGCAGCGACTTTCCATCCTGGTCCGGTGCGCAAATCACCCCAGGGAGGATGGTCACCCAATCGGACTTTGCAACGAGGTCCAACGTGCCGAGCATGGCGTCGATTTCGATGGTGCGATCAATCCGAACGGAATGCGTCGTGATGTAGTCCTCAATCCGTGCCTTGCGGATGTTGTTTCGCGACGGCGTGACGAGTTTCAACGGTGGCAAGTCGGCCAGACGGACCGGCTTGCCATGTTTGAGACCACTCTGCGGACCTGCGACCAGTAACTCCCTGTCGCGCACAAAGTGTGTGACCGTGAGCCCGATCGCGCCACCGAACGCTGGGACGACTGCAAAATCCATTTCCTCGGCCTTGACCATATCCGTCAATGCGCCGCTATAGCCGCCGATGATCTCGACCGACACATCCGGATGTTGTTCCGTCATCCGGACAATTGCCGGCGCAAGTGCTGCGCGAGACAGGACAGGCATGATGCCGGCGCGGACGGTTCCCGAGAGGCGGTCGCGCACACCTTGCGCCTCGATCATGGCGTCGTCGACACCACGCAGGACATCGAGGACCCGCCGGTAGTATCGCTGACCCGCCGGCGTCAGGACGACGCCATCGCTCGCGCGCTCGAAAACGCGAAGCCCGAGCTCTGCCTCGACAGCGGACACGTGCTGCGAAATGCCGGACTGCGTTGCATTCTCGCGTGCTGCGGCTTTGGTGAACGATCCTTCCTCCGCAACGGCAACGACTGAGCGCATTTGGCGGAGCGTGATCATGGCAACTCCATCAGAATTCCTAATGCGAGATGTTACCACTTATAATTTTCCGCGAAACCTTCGGGGTCATACACTTCGTGAAAATCGTTTCACAATGACCCGAGGGAGCGCGCCATGGAGCTCGGTTTTTTCACGATGCCCATTCATCCACTGGACAAGGACTGGCGGCTGTCTCTGAAAGAAGACCGGGACGCATTTTTGCTGGCGGACGAGCTCGGGTTCGTGGAGGCCTATTGCGGCGAACACGTCACCGACAAGGCGGAGAACATTACAAGCTGCGCCATGTTCATTGCATCGCTCGCCAACGCGACGCAGAACATTCGCCTCGGCACGGGTACCGTGAACATGCCGAACAGCCATCCTGCTGCGGTTGCGGCGCAGGTCGCCATGCTCGACCACATGCTGGACGGCCGTTTCAACTTCGGGATTTCGCCGGGCGGCCTGGCCTCGGATGCCGAGGTGTTCGGCAACCTCGATAGTGACCGCAACGAGATGTTTTTAGAGGGTATCAATACCGTCCTGCAAATCTGGGAAAGCGAACCGCCCTATAACATCACGGGCAAGCACTGGACGGTGACCACGGAGCGCACTAGCCTCACGGACATCGGGCAAGGCGTCATGCCGAAACCTCTGCAGCGACCACACCCTCCGATCGTGGTGACAGCAGTTGCGCCCTTCTCCAAAGGCGTGACCGAGGCCGCGGCGCGGGGTTGGGATCCGATCAGCGCAAACTTCCTGATGCCGCAGTGGGTCGCGTCGCATTGGCCAAAGTACGCCGAAGGATGTGAGCGGGTTGGGCGACCGGTTCTAACAGAAAACTGGCGCGTGGCCCGATCCGTCTTTGTTGCCGACGATCTGGACACCGCGCGGGACTATGCGCTGGGGCCGGACAGCCCGTATCGCTTCTATTACAACCAGATCCTCACCAAGATGCGGAAGCACAATCGTCTTGGTCTGTTCAAGACCCACAAGGATCAGCCCGACGATGAAGTGACGCTCGACGGCGTTCTCGACGCGCTCATCACCTGGGGCACGCCGGACAAAGTGACGGACGATCTGCTCGCGTTCCGGGAAACGACTGGCGACTTCGGGACGCTGCTCTATGCCGGTAAGGATTGGGCCGATCCCGATCTTGGCCGCCGTTCGATGGTGCTGTTGGCCGAAAAAGTGAAGCCGGCCGTCAATGCGGCAATCAGCAGTTCGAAGCGCGTAGCATAAGCGAGCGGGTCGCTTGCGCAGTGATATGGCAATGCGCGACCGTGTTTCATGACACGATCGCGCCTCATGTCAGACGATTATCCAGAGTGGAATGAGTCTGATCCAAGTCTCAGGCACGAATGATATCGCCGACGGCACTGTCTCATCTGCCGTATCATTGCGCGTCCGCACGCACTGACACCTCCGCCGGCTGCGCGGCACGCTTCACGCGCGCGTCGCGCCCGGCTGCGACACGCGGCAAGGCGGAAGCGACATAGTCTGGCTCGATTTGCACTTGCCGCAAGTTGCAACGTTCGGCTTGGCGAATGACTGGCGTGTGACGTGTGCGATGACGGCGTGTGCGATATCGAAGCGCGATGGCCATCAGCCGCGGCGACATCGAGACGTTCTGGCGTCGCCGATTGTGCCATGCTGGCAGAATGGGCGGCGATGCCAGTCAAAACGAAAATGGCAGAGAACCCTAAAATTGAATATTGCATCGTCATAGATCCTTTTTACAGACGCCAGTACGGGCGTCGGCTATGTCAAATCAACGGATCCGAATGGACTCCGTAAGTTGCTTCAAACAAAGTCTGTGTTTCCGCTCGCAGCGGCTCCTGCTGCGTATCCTCATGCGTGCACAGCCACTGACGGTGCCGCCATCATCAAGACACTGCTGCTCGGCTCGTTTCGCTCTGAAGCGACACGTCGCGAGGCGAAATCGGCATAGCCTGGATTGGCGAATCGAAGCTGCCAGTTGCCGTGTGCGAACTTGGCTTTGCTTGTCGTGAATTCTGATTGATGGAGATGCGTGAGAATGCGCGGTTGCCTCTGCCGTGATTTTTGGCGCATCGACTTGCCGTGTCGCGCTTGCCGAATGGGCGGCTATGCCGGCCAGAGTTAACGTTGCACACAGTCCAACAATCAATGTTCGCATCCACAAACGTCCTTTTCTGAAAATGTCTGCGCTGGCGCTTAAAACATGCAGAAGCCGTTTTGAGGCTGCTGCGCGCCCGCATCCGTCACGCAATCTCCAATCCTGCTGTGGATTGCGTGCGCCTTGTGCAAAACGTTGTCACACATCAAGCCCCCGAGGAGGCTCCGCTTGCCGGCTCAACGGTCCGGCCAGAGCTGTCTCTCGGTTGTCCAGTAGGTCGCAACACGGCGCGGAAATGTTCCCAGCGGTGCGGCCACAGACAACGACTCAACGGGCTGTCTTGGCGCGCCGAGGATCAACCATGGAACGCGAGCGACACAGTCGTAACGAGATGCGGCGCCGGGGTTGTCCAGGCGACGGGCGCACCCTACGATTTCGCGAGGAGGACCTGACATGACCAAGCCCGCGACATTTCTGGATTCCGTCTATGATCTCGATGGTGCTGACAAGACCCGAGACCTCTACAAGGCGTGGGCAGCCACCTACGATGACGAGTTGCGCGCCAACGGCTATGCGTCCCCGGAGCGGGTCGCGAAGGCTATGGCGGACTGCGTATCAGACCTGTCAGAACCGTTGCTCGATCTGGGATGTGGAACAGGCCTCTCCGGCGCTGCATTTCGTGATGCCGGATTTACAAACGTCGACGGCACAGATTTTTCCGCGGAGATGCTAGAGGTCGCCAAGGCGAAGGCCATCTATCGGGCGATCGTCGACAGCGATCCGGCAACGCCAATTCCAGTCGGCCGTGGCGATTATCGGCATTTTGCAGCAGTTGGTGTCTTCAGTCCGGGCCACGCGCCAGCCGAGTTGATTTCCGCCGTGGCCGAGCGGATGCCGAACGGCGGATGTTTCGGCTTCACCCTGAACGATCACGCGCTTGAAGACGATCGCTACGAGAAGGGGATACTTGCGCTGGCGGAGGCTGGAGCAATTGAAATCGCGTTCAAGGACTACGGCGCCCATCTCCCGCGTATCGATCTGAAGTCCATGGTTTATGTTCTGAAGAAGCGCGCGGAGTGACGACTTAGCGAAACGGAGACTTGAACGACTCGTTGTTGATGAACTCGTCGTCCGTGAGCGAGGCGAGAAATGCGAGGAGGTCGCGGCGCTCCCGTGCCGAGAGTGTAAACGTCTGAATGAGAGGGGATGTCAGCGGTGACCGCTTCCCTTCTGCAGTTGAGCGTCCACCGGCCGCATAGTGATCAATCACCCGATCTAACGTCGCAATCGAGCCGTCGTGCATGTACGGTGCCGTCAACGTCACGTTCCGCAACGACGGCGTTTTGAAGCGTCCCATGTCAGACTGTCGGCCTGTGGTATCAATCAGGCCGCGCCGGCCTGGCGGCAGTCCGCCCTTGCCATCCATATTGTAGAGACCGGTGTTGTGGTAGGTCGCGTTCGGAATGGCATCCGTAAGATGCAGTCCGGCGTGGCATCGGCCACACCCGAGGCGTGGGCCGAAGAACAGATCTTTGCCGCGTATCGCTGAAGGTGACAAAGCCGACGCATCGCCGGCAAAACGAAAGCGATCAAACGGCGCGTTCGCGGACACCATCGTGCGTTGAAACGCGGCAAGCGCCTTGGCGATGAGACCAAAATCGATTGCTCCGTTCGAGTCCGGAAAGGCCTGGCGAAAGAGATCAGCATAGATCGGGTTGAACGCGAGATGCTGGAGAATCCGGGTTTCGTAACCGCGCGCGCCCATTTCGATCGGTTGTGCGCCGAACAGCGGGCGCAACGCCTGCATTTCAAAGGAATGAACCGTCGGGTCGCCCATCGTCAACACGGACTGGTATGCCGTGTTGGCCAGCTGCGGCGTATTGAGCGTGTGGCGTTCGCCCGTCGCACCGACAGCGACGCGACGCCCATCCGTGAGTGCGCGGTCCAGCTTATGGCACGTCGCACACGCCATGTAACCCGGGCCCGAGAGGCGGATGTCATAAAACAACCGACGGCCCAACAATACTTTGGCGTCGCTCATCGGGTTGGTTTCAGGCACGTTGGGCGGCGCGATCCACGGTGGCAGCTGCCACGCATACTCGCCGCCACGCGACGGCTGACTGGGGCTGAACAGCGCAACCGCAGCCACCGCGGTTAGAAGCGTTGTGATAACTCTCATGGCACACAACCTCAGACACGTCGTTTGCAACGCCAGACTCAGTCTTTGCGCTGCGATCATACTAGCCCAATGCCGTCGCAGGTATAGGTCGAACAGATCGCGTCTCGTTTATATGAGTGTCTGTCCGTGGCACATCTATCGGCTGAGTTTCAGCTTGTTGCGCAATTGGGTGTGCCAAGTCTAAGGCAAAGCATCATGATCCGTTGCATGTCGCGGCTGGATTGACGGCGCTCACACCTATCTGCTCAGATACGCCGCGCAGGCGTGAGAGGTGGGTGCTATGTGGCAATTGCAGATTGTTCTGATGGCGCTGTTCGTCGTCGTAGGTTCGGCAACGGTGAGTGGTGCTCAAGTTGTTGTCGGAACTGCGCGAGTCATTGACGGCGATACATTGGAGATCAATGAGCGCCGGGTTCGGTTGCTGGGTATCGACGCGCCCGAAGCTGCGCAGGAACTAACGCTGGTGACAGGCGGTACGGACTTTCTTGGCCGCGGCGCGGCGCTGATGTTGCGTTCGCTGGTCCGGGAAAGCGCAGTGCGCTGTGAACTGTCGTCCCAACGCGACGATCGTGGTGTGGATCTCGCGATGTGTTTCAGCGGGACGGTCGATCTCGGTGCAACCATGGTCGCCCGTGGTATGGCCATGGCGACCGTATCGTATCGCTCGCCGTACATTGCGATAGAAGCCGAGGCACGAAACGCGCGTCGCGGCTTCTGGCGGGACAAGACCGAGGCGCCATGGGCGTTCCGGCGGCGCCGGACGACGCAAGCTAAGGCCTCCGTGCCGGGTGGTTGTGCTTTCAAAGCCAAACGCGATGAGGCGGGTGCAAGAACGCTCTTCACGCCATGGTCGCCGTGGTACGAGGCCGTGCAGGTCAATGAGGCGAATGGTGACCGATGGTTCTGCTCTGAGGCGGAGGCGGTCGCCGATGGCTGGTTCGCACCGCACTGGCTGATGCGGTCGATCGTGTCCGGGGTTTACAATCCCTAGATACGCGATAGCGGAAATGATCTAACACTCGTGTATTGTGTCGACTGTGTTAGAGAGCGATCCGTGATGCTACCCACCATGTTTGGTGCGGCCCCGACGCAACGTGTTGAAGACGACGCATTTGTGCGGGGCGAAGCCAACTATCTTGATGATCTCACGTTTCCAGAAATGGCGTTTGCGGTGTTCGTGCGGTCGACGGAAGCCCATGCCGCGCTTGCAAACATCGAAACGGCAGACGCGGCATCGCTGCCGGGTGTCATCGGCATCTTCACATCTGCGGACGCCGAGGCCGATGGCCTCAAGCCCCTGCGTCCGACGCTTGAGGCAAATCCGCATACCGGGGAACGTTTCAATTTCGCACCACAACCGCTGTTGGCGACCGGCTACGTCAGATACGTCGGCGAGCCGATCGCCTTGATCGTGGCCGAAACGCTCTCCCAGGCCATGGACGCGGCTGAGCACGTTGAGATTGCGTACGAATATCGTGATGCCGTTTGTGACGCACGACGCGCCATCGCAGCCGATGCGCCCGTGGTTTCATCTGGCATGTCGTCGAATGTGTGTTTCGACTTTGCGCTCGGCGATCACGACGCGGTTGAGCAGGCGCTCGCGGGTGCTTTTGCGGTCGCTGAGCTGGACGTGACAAACCACCGGATTATCACCAACCCGATGGAGCCGCGCGGCATTATCGGTGTGTTTGATACGGACACGAGCCGCTTTACGGCACATGTCTCAAGCCAGAAGCTGCATACCATTCGCGATAGTGTGGCAAACGCACTCGGTGTCTCGGTTGATCACGTTCGCTTCACGGCACCGGAAGTCGGCGGCAATTTCGGAGCCAAGAACTTCGTTTATCCCGAGTACGCCCTCATGCTGTGGTCGGCGCGCAAAGTGGGCCGGCCCGTCAAGTGGATGGCGACACGCAGCGAGGTCTTTCTGGCGGATCATCAAGCCCGCGACCATCACGCATCCGCCAAACTCGCCCTGGACGAGACCGGCCGCTTTCTTGCGCTGAAGATCGAAAGCGTTGCGAATGTCGGAGCCTACCTCGTCAGTACGGGCGGCGTACAGTCCGGTCAGTATGCGCACCTTCCTGGAGCCGTGTACGACATTCCAGCCATCGGCCTGCACATCAAAGGCGCGATAACGAATACAGCCCCTGTTGGTGTGACGCGCGGCCCGGGTTTTGCCGAGGCGGTCAACGTGATGGAGCGATTGATCGATGCCGCTGCGCGCCAGTTTAACTTCGATCGTGCCGACCTGCGCCGTAAGAACATGTTTCGCTCATCGCGCATGCCGGTACGAAACGCGTTCGGCCAGATCGTCGACAGTGGCCACTTCGTCGAAACCTTCGACATCGCGCTGGACGAGGCGGATGTCGCGGGCTTTCCGGACCGGCGCCGGCAAAGCCTGGAAGCCAATCGTTTGCGCGGACTGGGATACGCGTATCACATCAAGGGTACCGGCGGCGATCCAGCGGAGAATGTCGAAATCAGCTTCGAGCCGGACCGGTCGGTGATCCTGAAAACCGGCACGCACAGCACGGGGCAGGGACACGCCACGACGTTTCCGCAAATCGTTGGCGGTCTGCTCGGAATTGACCCCGAGGGGATTCGATTGATGCAGGCCGATACGGACCTGCTGCCGCTTGGCGGCGGCTCTGCGAGCTCGCGATCGACCTATATGGCGGGATCTGCGATGTGGCACGCCTGCCAAAGCGTGATTGCACAAGGCCGGAGCATTGCAGCGGACATGCTGGACGTCGTGCCAGATCAGATCGATTTAACCGACGGGCTGTTTGTCGCCAAAGGCACCAACAAGACCGCGGCCATCTATGACGTGGCAGCACAGGCGCACGCGCGCGGTGCACCGTTGAAGGCGTACGCGGCGTGGACCCGCGAGGCCATGACCTTTCCGAACGGCGCCCATGTCGTCGAAGTGGAGTTGGATCGCCAGACGGGCGAAGTCAGCATTGTGCGTTACACCGCTGTCGACGACTATGGGCACGTCGTCAATCCGACTGTCATTGAAGGCCAGATCCACGGCGCGATTGCGCAAGGCATTGGACAGGCCTTAATTGAGCGAACCATCTATGATGAAGAAACCGGCCAGTTGTTGAGCGGCTCATTCATGGACTATGCGATGCCACGCGCCGACGACATGCCGCCGTTCGTCCTGGGGTTCCACGGCACAGCGTGCACGACGAATCCGCTCGGCGTCAAGGGCAGCGGCGAAGCGGGCGCCATTGCGGCCTATCCGGCAATTCACAACGCTGTCCAGGATGCGTTATCGACTGTCGGGTCGGCTGAGATCGATGCGCCCATAACGCCGGAGAAAATCTGGCACATCTTGCAAGACATCGACGGCGCCGAAAGTCGCAACACCGACGATATCTCGTGTGTGAAGTTTTGAATTGGCGCGGCCGTGCCCGACGCAACATAACGTGATCAAAGATAAAACGTTCAAACTCTTCGGGGGAGTCTCAACATGCAACTTAAGCGTCTCGACCACGTCAATGTGCGAACGAGCAACCTCGATGCAATGATCACCTGGTACACCGAGATCCTTGGAATGACGTCGGGTGCTCGCCCGAACTTTCCATTTCCCGGCGCCTGGATGTACGTGAATGATGATCCCGTCGTGCACTTGGTCGGCATCAGCGGAGATCCGGCGACCGGCTCCGAAAGCTCGCTCAAACTGGAGCACTTTGCGTTATTCGCAACCGGGCTCAGGGCCTTTGAACAGAGACTGACTGAGGCAGGCGAGCGATTTGAACGCCGGGATGTGCCGGGGATGCCAATCACGCAATTCAATGTCTGGGACCCGGACGGCAACCACATCCACATCGACTTCGACTCGTCCGAGGCCTAACCAGCTCCACCATAGGCGGATCACTTCGCCGACCCACACCTTGCGTGCGCTGTTCGCAAGCTCGCGGCTCGAGCGCTGGCTATCCTGCGAGCACGATCCCAGGCCGTAAGCGATAAACAACACGCGCGGATTCGCCGTCAGGTACCCCAGGCCGCGACTGCGGCCCGGCGCGTTGCGCCGCCCTCACCCCAACGCGGGTGTTCCCGCGTTGGGCATTTGAAGTGTCGAGATGGCGAACACGCAATCTCGATGGAGGGCCCGGCCGCAGGCCGGAATAGCCCGTGAGCGATAACAACACCCGCGGGTTAGCAGCTTAAGACGTCACGCAGTTTCGCGAGCACCGCCTCGGGTGCCTCCAGCTGGGGCATGTGGCCGACGCCCGCGATCGTCTCGAATGCAGCATGCGGCAAAAGCTCGTGCAGGCGTCTGGCGCGTTCGATCGGAATCCACGGGTCGTCTTCGCCCCAGATGATCGTGGTCGCGCATCGCAGGTTACCGTACATCGGCTCAACTTCGGCCGTGTATCTCTCATCGGCCTGGGCGAACTGCTTATAGAAGCTGGACGCCCCTTCGGCATCGAGCCAAGGCGAGACAAGTTGTGCAAGATCGTCGGCTGGAAGGTCGCTGACCAGCGCGCCGCGAATGTAGGCCTCGACAATCGCCCGATGGATATGCGGGGGCAGGCCCTGAAATGCGGCGACGTGCCGTCCCACATGGGCGAAAAAGTCTGATCCCCAGGGCCGCACTGCCACAACGTTCATCAGCACATACTGTGCAAAATCGCACCCGTGTAGGAGGTGCGCCCTCAGCGTCGTCGCACCGCCGAAGTCATGCGCGATGATACGCGGGCGCGACAGACCCCAGTGCCCCATCATCTCCGCGAAGACGTCGCCTTGAACATCGAGCGATGTCCGTTGATCCGGCCGTTTCTCCGACTGGCCATATCCGGGCATGTCATACCAGTGAACGTGATACCGTTCCGACAACGCCGGAATGATGCGGTGCCAGGAGAACGATGACCATGGCCATCCGTGCGCAAGAACCAGGGCGGGACCGCTGCCGGTGGCGCCCGCTGCCACAACGCCTGCGCTGGTCCGATGGTTCTGATTGAGTGCCCACACTCCCATAACGCGCAACCTTGTTCTTACTCTGGATTGGCCACGGTCCAGTGAGACGGAAAGCCATACGCGCCGTCAATGCGGGACAGTCGTCGGGCCCGGACAGCGCGCGCCGACGTAAGACGAGGTATATGCGAAGGCATCACGAGCCTTGCGGTATCGTCCCGGGACGGGCGTAGGCAAACATATGCGGCACGTAGTCGGGCTTTCCAATCGCAACGCCTTGGTTCCGGAATATCGCGTAGGCTGTAACGAGATGAAAGTAGAACTGAGGCAGCGCCCAGTCGCGCACGTACTGTTCGCCGATCATGTCGAACTTGAGGCCTGTCGGCAGGCTGATCGTAACTGACTGATTCGCATCGCTGTCGAGCGCGTCTGATGGCAATGACCCTAACAGCGAGAGTGTCTCGTCGATGCGCGCACGGGCGTCTGAGATGGTGCCGGGCTGCTCGCCGGCCATCTGGCCCTCCTTGGCCAGAGCATCCAAGGCGTCCGGCATGGGCTCACCTCTCAGCCGGTAGACCGCTTCCTGCGCCTGCAGACAGACAAATCGCACTTGGGTCGATAGCGGATACATGTCGTCCGCAAGCCGCCGTGACAGCAGGGCTTCAGCCTTGTCTTCGGACAACTGACTCTCGGCTTTCTCAAACCATGTCGACAGCGCTTTGAGCATTTGCGTGTAGGCCGGAACGAGGAGTTGCGTGAGAGACATGCGTACCTCCGGTGCGTGTGTCTTGCAGGATATAGGTCTTGCGGTGTGTCAGTCTCAGCATCCGATGGCCAGGCCACGAGAGAGCCTTTGCTGGCGTCAGGCAAGAGCCGCTAGGCTTGTGACCACGCCAGAACGCAATCTCAACTTGGCAAATCTTGCTCGAAACATCCAACCCTGCAGCGTGTTGCGCCCTACGCACCTATGACAAACGCGCAGAGCTGCATCACATCCGTCGAGAGTGCCTCCAGGCGTCGCGAATGTCTTGTCAGCACGGTCGGTTCAGCTTACGCCAACAGACCGCTCGCGCCGCGCTGCATCTCCTCCGCGGACCGTTGCTGTGCCCTTTGGCTCTGATCTGCCCGATCAGATGTGGGTTGGGAGATGCAGGACGACAACCAACGACATGACGATCGGAGAGTGACGCATGACATGCGCATACGGCATTGATTTCGGTACGTCGAACTCGTCCGTGGGTGTCTGTGTTGCAGGTGTTCCCCGACTTGTTCCCATCCAGCACGGCGCGACGTCGGTTCCAACGGCCATATTCTTCAGCTTTGACGACGACACGATTGCCTATGGCAACGATGCTCTTGAGCGATACTTTGCACGTGATCCGGGCCGCTATCTGCGCGCGATCAAGAGCCTGCTCGGGACAAAGCTGTTTGAGGAGCAGACCCAGGTGAAGTCCAGGCGCTACGGCTTTGGTGAGATTGTCGCGTCTTTTTTGCGCTATCTCCGTCAGTCGGCCGCTGAAGGTGAGCGCGCTCTGCCAACCAGCGTCATGCTGGGCCGACCGGCCTTCTTTGTGGACAATGATCCGGCGGCAGACGCGAAAGCTGAGAAGCAGCTGGAGGCCGCAGCGCGGACCGCCGGTTTCGAAACCATCGGCTTTCAGTTCGAGCCGATTGCTGCGGCACTCGACTATGAGCAGCGCGTCAACCGTGAGGAGATCGCGTTTGTTGCTGACATAGGCGGCGGCACCTCCGACTTTTCCTTGGTTCGCGTGTCGCCGGAACGGGCGG
>JBCDAH010000125.1:0-13764 GCA_039186015.1 Pseudomonadota bacterium | reverse complement strand
CTCGCCGCCGCCGCGGTCGACCGCGATTGCGCCGGTTCGGTTGATCGTCGTCGAAATCATCGTCTTCGCGTTCGCTCGCCTCCTGCTGAGCCGCTTCTTCCTGCTCGAGCAGCAAGAGGCGGTCGGCATGCGGGATCTGATAATAATCAGGATGGATCTCGTTGAAGGCGAGAAAGCCGTGACGATTGCCGCCGTAGTCCACAAACGCGGCTTGCAGGGACGGTTCGACGCGCGTGACCTTTGCGAGAAATATGCTGCCTTTTAGTAGTTTTCTTGCTGCCGCCTCGAAGTCAAATTCCTCAATCTCTCCGTCACGAACGACGACAACTCGGGTCTCCTCCGCATGGGAGGCATCGATAAGCATCTTGTTGTTTGACATGGTCGATTTCCTTCCGCGCGCCGCGCGTCCGGCATATGCCGGAGCCTCGCCTGCAGCGCGTCCACATCTGTGGACGCCGCGTATGCGCACGTACGTGGTGATGTAGGGGGGCAGCACGCTTGCGACTGCGCAGAACGGTGCCCTTGAGGTTGGCGTATTGGCAGCGGGTCAGCACACATCTTTCCCCACCCTTCGAGGGGGATGGCGTGTGCCTGACACTGTTGCGGGCTTCGCCCGTAGAAACTTGTGCTGCCGTCATCTCAAAACTTAAGGCCCCGATCAGTGATCGGGGCGGTGGTTCCAGTGCATGCGGGCCTCAGTAAGGCCGATGCTGCACCGATTTAACTGAGCCGATCCGAGTGTCGGTCGGCGCGAATGCCGTCGCGAAAGCGCGGTCTCGAAACCAATCGAGTCCTCACAACCCAGCTCTTGGGATCGGCGACCGCAAAGCGATCTCCAAAGTATGGCCTACAACCCAAGAAGACAGGCCGGCGAGGCTGCTATGTCGGGGCGCAACCCGGGTCCAAGCTCGTCATTGCCCTGCGCCAAACCGAATGCAAGTAAGCATTAGATATTCGGACAGACAAGTGCAAGCGCAGGTCAGAAAACCGTGTGCGCACGACCATAAGATGACAAGCTTGACGTGGATTCGCAAATGGGGCGTTAACAGGTGTGCCAACCCGGTCCGCGCGGGGCCGAACACGGCGGGGATATAGCGACAGACTTTATAGGAATTCCTAAGGCAGGAACCATTGGGACGCTGGCGGTGTCTGCGGTTGCCGTTCGCAGGCGGTTTCAAGGTGCCAATGTGCGCGATCGAACGCGGTACACTGCGTTTTGCGCAGCAAGCGGGGAGGTGGGATGAGACCCCGATCACAGGCCGTTTTGCAGGCCAAGGGCTCGTGCCGAGATGTGCCGGCACGTCGCCGGCGGCTATGCTTGGTCTGGGTCGTTTGCGTCTTGGTTTGTCAGGTTTTCGGACAAGCGGCCTTGGCGCAGGACTGGCGGCCAAGCGTCTCGCATACGGGGACAGTCGCGAAAGCCGCCAGACTTTCGCGCGATGGGCAAAAGACCGTCTTCACATTGATTGCAACTGGCAAAGTGGCACCCCGGGTGTTCGCCTTGTCGCGTCCGTATCGCGTTGTAATCGACATTCCCGACATGCGGTTTCAGCTGCCAAGCAAGGCCGGGCGGACAGGCGCAGGCCTCGTTGCGCGGTACCGATTTGGCTTGCTCTCGCCGGGGCGTGCACGGATCGTTCTGGATCTGACGGCTCCCGTTCGGTTCGAGACCCGGACCGTCAAGTCACGAGAGGCCGAGACACGATTTGCACTTGAGCTGCACCAGGTTGCACCTGACAAATTTCAGGGCCAGCGCCCACCACAATTGCGGCGATCTGTTCAGCCAAGAAAGCCAGCGGCGCCACCACTGCGCCGACCGCGCACTCGCGGAACCCCGATCGTTGTGATCGATGCAGGACATGGCGGAGTTGACCCCGGTGCCGTGGCCTCAGATGGTGTGCTCGAGAAGGAGATCACGCTGGCCGTTGCCCATCGATTGCGCCGCGCGCTGATCGACAGTGGCAAGGTCAAAGTCGTCATGACACGGGTGAACGACGTGTACGTTACGCTCGACAACCGCGTGGCGCGCGCGGCGGAGGTTCGAGCTGACCTGTTCATTTCACTGCATGCCGATTCTGTGCCCGGCGAAAGCGCCGCCTTTGCGCGCGGTGCGTCCGTGTACATCATGTCGGAAAAGGCATCAGACCGGCGGGCGCAACTGGTTGCCGAGAAGGAAAACGCGTCGGATACGCTGGCTGGCGTGACGACGGATGTTGCGAAGACGAGCTTTGTGCATACGATTTTGATCGACCTCCTGCGCCGTGAGAGCGCGGACCGAGCGATCCGGTTTCGCGAAGAGTTGATCAAGGGCCTGCGCGGTTCCATACGGTTGCACACGACACCGCGGCGATCGGCGGCCTTCCGTGTTCTTCGCCAAGTCAGCACACCCTCGGTGTTGGTCGAGCTTGGGTTCATGAGTCATCCGCGCGATCGGCGTGATCTTGTTAACGCACGCTGGCAATCGAAGGTCGCAGGTGTTTTGAGTGCCGCTGTTCTCTCATTTTTCCGTGGTGAAGCTCGGCGAGGACGTTAAAGGTCATTTTATCGCCATCGTCCCAATGTGACGCATGACTGCCACAGCTGATATCTAATCTTAAAGATATCAGTTTAAATGTCGGGGAAAGCGGCGATCTTGCCGACTTCGTGTATAGACGAAACGGGGTGCACTTGCCTGTTGACTCCGAGAGCTAGAGCTGTGGACTAGGCCGCTACCGGCGATCCCGGACCACGAACTTCGGTCGAACGCGAGCTGTACGAGAGGGTTACATGCGTCCCGCCACGATACTGCCGCCACCCAACGGTCGCCGGCCAAAGCGCCGCCCGCGCCGCAGGAGCTTGCTGCTCAGCGCACTCGGCATTCTTTTTGCTGCGGGCGTCTTCGGGTTCGTGGTGTTATCGGCTGGTGCGGCCTACATCATCTGGGACGCGTCGAAAGAGCTGCCGAGCTACGAAAAGCTCTCGCGCTATGAGCCGCCGGTGATGACGCGGATCCACGCGAACAACGGTCGGCTGATCGCAGAGTACGCGCGCGAACGGCGTATTTTCGTGCCGATTAACGCCATTCCCAAGCAGGTTTTGGCGGCATTTCTTTCAGCCGAAGACAAGCGCTTTTTCGAGCATGGCGGTTTGGATTTTCTCGGGATCGCGCGGGCGGCCGTCAAGTACGCCGAGCGTAAGCTGACCGGGCGCGGCGCCATCCAGGGTGCGTCGACCATTACGCAGCAGGTTGCCAAGAACTTCCTGCTGTCGAACGAGCGCACGTTCGACCGGAAACTGAAGGAGGCCATTCTAGCTGTCCGGATCGAAAACGCGTTTTCGAAAGAAAAGATCCTCGAACTCTATCTCAATGAGATCTATCTCGGCGTCGGCTCGTACGGCGTTGCGGCTGCGGCGCTCAACTACTTCAACAAGGAGCTGAAGGACCTCACGCTTGAAGAGGCGGCGTACCTTGCGGTCCTGCCTAAAGCGCCGAGCAACTATCATCCGTTCAAAAATCGGGAAAAGGCGACGGCGCGGCGCAACTGGGTCCTCGGGCAAATGGCTGAGAACGGATACATCTCGCGTGAAGACGCAGAGGCCGCCCGTGCCAAACAGCTGACCGTGGATCTTCGGCCATTCGGTGCCCATATCTTTGCTGCCGAGTTCTTTGCCGAGGAAGTGCGCCGCTCGTTGCTCGCAAAGTATGGCGAGGACAAATTGTACGGTGGCGGTCTGTCCGTGCGGACCACGCTAGACCCCGAGTTGCAGCGCGAGGCGCGGAAAGCGCTGATCGATGGTCTGGTCGGGTTCGACCGCTCTCGCGGTTGGCGCGGCCCGGTGAAAAAGATCGATGTATCCGGCGATTGGGGACTAAAGCTCGTCGAGCAACGCGTGCCCACGGACATCGATCCGTGGCGCATGGGTGTCGTGCTCGCCGTTGAAGATCAGAAGATCGTCGTCGGCTTGCGACCGGAACGCGGTGCAGACCGCAAGATCCCCAAAGAGCGTCAAGCCGTCGAGATTCCGCTCGATGGCATGAAGTGGGCCGGCAAGTTTCGGGCAACGGATAAGCCGAAGGGCAAAGCGCCGAAATCGGCCAAACAAGTCGTTGCGTTAGGGGACGTGATCTACGTCGCCCCGAAGGACGCCAGCGACCTCTCAGGCGCTTGGGAGTTGATGCAGATCCCGCAGGTCGGCGGGGGGATCGTGGCGATGGATCCGCACACGGGGCGGGTTCTGGCAGTTGTCGGTGGCTTCTCATTCTCGATCAGCCAGTTCGATCGGGCCATACAGGCCAGACGTCAGCCTGGCTCGTCGTTCAAGCCGGTCGTCTATGCCGCTGCGCTGGATAACGGCTATAAACCGACGAGCATCATTCTCGATGCACCGATCGAAATCGAGCAAGGGCCCGACAAAGAGGTCTGGCGGCCGCAGAACTACAACAAGAGCAGATCCTACGGACCATCGACACTTCGCCTCGGTATCGAGAAATCGCGGAACCAGATGACGGTGCGACTGGCCCAGGACATGGGCATGCCGCTGATCATCGAGTACGCGCAGCGGTTCGGCGTGTATGGCGAGGACCTGTTGCCGGTGCTGTCGATGTCGCTTGGAGCTGGCGAGACAACGCTCCTGCGCATGGCGACGGCCTATTCCGTTTTTGCGAACGGCGGCAAGAAGGTGCATGCAACTCTGATTGATCGGATTCAGGACCGTTGGGGCAAGACGATCTGGCGGCATGATCAGCGCGCGTGTTCGGCGTGCCGGGCCACCAGCTGGGAGACGGGCGCGGTCGAGCCGTCGCTTGAAGACGATCGTCGGCAAATCATTGATCCGCATACGGCGTACCAGATGACGTCGATCCTGCGCGGCGTCGTGCAACGCGGTACGGCCACATCTATCAGCAAGGCGCTGCCGGATGTGGCGTTGGCCGGCAAAACCGGAACGACGAACGAAAGCCGCGATACGTGGTTCGTCGGGTATGCGCCGGATCTCGTGGTCGGGGTCTACATCGGCTATGACACGCCGCAGCCGATGGGTAAGTCGGCCACCGGCGGCCAGCTGGCAGCGCCCGTGTTTACGCAGTTCATGAAGGCGGCATTGAAGAACAAGGCACCGGTACCGTTTCGCGTGCCGCCCGGGCTCCGGCTCATTCGTGTCGGTTTGAAAACAGGATTGAGATCGCGGGCTCGGTCCGGAACGCTGCTTGAGGCCTTCAAACCCTGGGAGCAGCCGGACGATCCAAATTCGTTCCTGGGCTTCGAGACCGGCGATGTCTACTCGAACTCTTCGACCGTCAGCTCCGGCCGCGGACTTTATTGACCGCGCGCCTGGATTGACCGCGCCTAGTGGTCGGCCGATTGCCCATGCGCCGGTTGCCATCCGCCGCCCGCGCTGATTGCTGCCGGTGACGCTGCAGCTGAAATGAGAGAGCTGCTGTCAGACAGCTGCGATGAGAGAGTTTACAGCCCGCTCAGCACTGAGCTAAGACCTCGCGCTCAATCGCGAACCTCAAGCCGGCCCGTATTCGGCCGATCCAATGGAGACATCGATGAAGGCAGAAACGACAAAGGTCGTCGATGAAATCCGTGAGGCGTTGGTCGTGCTTCGGAGGCATCTTTGACTGGGATACGGCCCAGTCCCGAATGGACGCCTTGAACGCCAAGGCGGAGGATCCCAACCTCTGGAACGATCCTGCGACAGCGCAAAAAGTCATGCGCAGCCGCCAGACGCTGGAGAAGCAAATCGCGTCCTACCAGACGTTCCAGCAGGCGTTTGATGACGCGGTCACGCTCGTTGAACTCGGCGAGGCGGAAGGGGATGACGACAGCGTGGTCGAAGGTGAGACCGCGCTGAAACGCTTGCGTGACGAGGCGGCGACGCGGGAGGTTGAAGTCCTATTGTCCGGCGAAGCGGATTCCAACGACACCTATCTCGAAGTGCACGCCGGTGCCGGTGGCACGGAAAGTCAGGACTGGGCGCAGATGCTCACGCGCATGTACATGCGTTGGGCCGAGCGGCGCGGGTACAAGGTCAAGCTGCTCGAAGAAAGCCCTGGCGATGAAGCGGGCCTTAAGTCGGCGACGCTCGAGATTCGCGGCGAGAACGCGTACGGCTGGCTTAAGACGGAAAGCGGCGTGCATCGCCTTGTCCGGATCTCTCCGTTCGACTCGAACGCGCGACGGCACACGAGTTTTGCATCGGTCTGGGTGTATCCCGTCGTTGACGATCAAATCGAGATCGAAGTTGCGGAAGGCGACTGTCGTATCGACACCTATCGGGCCTCCGGCGCGGGCGGCCAGCACGTCAACACAACGGACTCCGCGGTCCGGATTACGCATATCCCGACCGGTATTGTCGTTGCCTGTCAGCAGGAACGCTCACAGCACAAAAACCGCGCGCAGGCCTGGTCGATGCTCAAGGCGCGGCTTTACGAGCGTGAGTTGAAGATCCGTGAAGAGAAAGCCAATGCCGAACAGGCGGGCAAGAGTGATATCGGGTGGGGCCATCAAATCCGCTCCTACGTCCTGCAGCCGTACCAGCTGGTCAAAGACGTGCGCACCGCCGTCGAGAAGGGCGATCCCCAGGCCGTGCTCGATGGCGATATTGACGACTTCGTTCAGGCGGCCCTGATGCAGCGCATTAAAGGCGAAGGGCCGGATAGCGTCGCCGACCTGGAGTAGGGTCGTGTGGCGACGCGGCTGACCCTATGTCAGCCGCGTGTACCCTCCGACCCGGCACCGCCGATATCGGCTTACGGCAGCCGGGTTTGCGGTAGGAAGTCCAGACGTGTCGCCACGTCACCGGGTTTGTCTTGATCCGTTTTAAGCACCAGCAAAGTGCGTCCGGCGTGCCAGTCGCGGAAGACGACCGGACGCGACCGTGTCATGGAAACGCGGTTGACCCGCCCGACGGTTGTGGGTGAAACCCGGACAAGCCCGTCAAATTGGCCAGCAAATGGTTCCGATAGCGAAACACCCTCAGGTGCGTGCGCCAGGACGAGCATGGTCGGCTCGATCTGCCGCAGAGCCTGGATGATCTTACGCACGGTCTGGAAGCGGGGTGGTGCAACCGCGGCCCGCGCCGTGAAGTCCACAACGATCCCGTCTGCTCCGGCGGCGAGAAAGCGCGAGACGATACGTGTCCCGCGATCAACGCCTGCGTCGGCGTCGTGATCGACACCGATCTCCCCACGGTCGATCAACACCAGCATAAGCGCCTTGCTGCTTGCCGGGGTTGACCGGAAATGGCGTATCGCGCGTGTCAGCCCGTCAATGTCCTGGTCCGGATAGGACGCGGGCCGCACAAGCAGAAGATCCGGAATGGGGCCTGCAAGCGCCTCCGGTTTCGGAGCCGCACCAACTGTCAGTACACGCCAGGTTTCTGCTGCCGCAAGCCTGGCCTCGCGACGATCTGAGAGGGGATCGGTGGTGACGTGAAGGATCCAGGCTGCCAAACCAACGAAGAGCACCAAAGCCGAGATGCCGATGATGATCCGCTTAACGATCTTCCCTGTGGTCCAGCGGGTCGCTTTGTCTCGGGGTATGGCTTCGGCAGCATCTCCCGTAATCGCATCCCTCGTATAACTAGCCACAAGAATTATCCTTAATTATCCACCCCGGCTGATGCGTGTCGCGCCAAGTGACCGTGTTGGTCAAGGCGCAGCATATTTTGGGGATCGAATGCCCGGCTCGCGTTGCAGAACCGCCGCGCAGAACAAACGGAGCGCGATCCATAATCGTGCGACGGATACGTTGTGATCTGCCCGGGTGACCCAAAGTTGCCGCAATCTGAGCACTGTTGTGAGGCACGATTCTTTAATCTGGCCATGGAAAGCTCCGGGGTCAGTTTGTCTTGATGAGGCAGGTCTGCTCCGGTGGACAACACCATCGGATCAGCGTGTTGACTCGAGATTGGCAGGCCATACTGCGACAAGCACAGGGGCGGATATGATGGCGTTGCGGCTTTGTCGGGCGCTTGCAGTGGCGAGTGTCGTCGCTGCGGGCGGTGGACTCTCAAGCGGTACTGCAACGGCCAAGCCGTCTCTCGACTCGTTCCTCACAACCTTGAACGACGCGGACCGGCGCGTGTTCGAAGCCTACTACGCAGCGCAGACGTTTCATAATGCAGCGCGCGACGCGTATTGGGCGAAAGTGACCGCGAAACGCAAACGTCGGCGAGCGGCAATCCGCAGCGGTCGAAAGGTTGGCAGAGCCGCTTACGTTACCGAATTCCCACCAGCATATACGGGCCCTAAGGTGCCCAAGCGTCTATGGAAGCGCTGGCGCGCATACCAGGCAAAGGATCGAACACGGCGCAAGCGGCGCACAACATTTCCGACAGCTGCAGATTATCTCGCGCTGGCCAGAAATGTTTACGGCTTCGTGCCGGAGCGGATCCCCGAGCGGGAGTTCAAACGCCGATACGCGCGGGAGGCTTTGGCACTCGGCCTGACCAAACGGCAGGTCATCCGCGTTTACGCCCTGGAAACCGGCGGCCGGGGAACAGCCGATATGGTTGCGGGTGTTAGCCCTATTACCGGTCGTGGCAATCCGATTTCATCTGCGCTCGGCTACGCGCAACTTCTCGCTGCCAATACGATCAACGTCCTTCAGAAACATGGCAACGCGATCGAGCAGCGTTTGGTGGCATTGCGGAAACGCAGCCGAACGCAGGCGCGCCGCGATCAGTTGACCGCGAAGCTGCGTTCCCTGCGCAAAATGCGCGCAGTCGTCCGCACCATTCCGGCGCGCTGGTCCGCACAGCGTGCGTTGTCGCGCACGGACCGGGGCCGCGGCATGCATGCCCTGAATATTGACGGTGATATCGGGCCATGGATCCAAGTCAAGAAACTCGCTGGTGTCCGAGGCTACGGATTGCGGGCCGGTTACACGAGCCTGACCAGCGAACAGCTCGAACTTATGAACCTCGCCGGCCCCGGCACCGGGATCGAGATGATGACCGCGATCGGGATGAAGATGCCGACCAGCAACTTCTTTTCCCGGCAGGGCTACGAACGCAATTCCGTGGTTCGCGGCCGCACGTCTGCGCAGCTGATTGTGGCCCTGGGCAAACGCATGGACCGGTCGGAGCGTAATCCGGGTGCGCTAGAGTTTGCGCAGGTCTTCGATGAACTGTTGAGGGCGCGAAACGCAGATCCGCCGCGCCTCTTGTCCAAGCCGTCACGCGTGTACTTCAGGCAAGATTAGAGCGTTTCAGATTAAGCGGAAACGCGCCAATGACATGTCATCCCACGCGCTCGCCGTGTGTTCGCAGTTGCGCCAGCGTCGGTGCCAGTCGCTCGGCGTTGTCCGCAAACAGCTTTTTGCCGGCGGCCGCCAGCCGTTGGATGTTCTCCGGCGTTGCATCGTCGAATTCGGGGCTCGGTGCGGTTGGATCGTTCTTGTGATCGAACAGCGGATTGATCCGTGTATGCCCGACGTTGGCGATCTCCGTGATCCAATCCATATACGTTTCTGACGCTTCAGACGTACCCGTCGGAAAGGCCTCCAGCATCGGGCGCAGCCAGCCGAGTGCGCCGCGATCTTTGAGATCGTCCCAGTCGTAGCCGCGTTGATGTCGGCCGGTGCCAATCGACAGAATGTGAAACCGGTTCGTGTAGCCAAAGCGTCGGCGCGCTGCGAAGTAGGCCGACAACACCGGGTTCAAGGCAAAGACGAAGCCGTCGATCAGCGCGTAGTGCTCTCCGTCTGCCCTTGTAGCTTTGAGCGGCGCGAAAAACGTTGGCACGGCTGCCGAAGCCACCAGCGCATCGCGCAGTTTGAAGTCCGGCGTCGGGCTGCCTTCCTGGGTTGGGCACATTTCCATCAAGCCGGCACCGGCCGCCCGATTGGCCGCACACGCAGGTGAATTCCCGGCAAGCCAAGACTGAAACAGCACCGGTTGGCCCAACCGCATGTCGTACGCTGTCAGCAGCAGGTCGCTCTGGACGTCGGACAACATCACGGAACCGACACGTTGTTCGACGGCCTGCGTCAGCCGCTCGGTGCGATAGAGTGGCCCGCGCAACCAATTGACCGTTCGCCACCAGCCCATGCTGCCAGATCGAAAAATGAGCGGCCCATCTTGGGCGAAGATGTCCGGAAGTTCGGCCGTGGGTACAATCTGCCGACCCTCCGGTCCGATGGCCAGGCCACCGGCGACAATGGCGCCGGACGACGTGCCGGCAACCAAATCAAAACACCCGCTCAATGGCGCGCCAATGGCATTTTCGAGCTCGCCGAGAAAGACAGCCGTTGTCAGGCCGCGCATGCCACCGCCGTCCAGTGACAGGATCCACCGATCTCGGATACCGTTGGCCGCGCCTGCGGGTTGCGTGGGGTTATCCATGACTTCGACCTCAAACACTCATTTGAAAATCTGCTGGAGCCGCCGGACGCGTCCGCCAAGCGACCCAAATCATCACCGCTTCGGATGCCGGACGTAAGACGGCGCAGCGATCCCGCGAAAGGGCAGAGGTGCCCGCACCAGATCTGTTAGCGCATGCTGACAACGGAATCAGATCTTTGTCTGGTTGGGCAAACAACTCTTGTTGACCCGTTCAAGGTGCGGCCGGCGAAAGCTGTGAGGAGACCCCTATGGCCACTTCACGATCGGCGGCATCGACGACAGGATTGAGTTCACGTTGCCGCCTGTTCTCAGACCGAAAATCGTGCCGCGGTCGTAAAGAAGGTTGAATTCGACATACCGTCCACGGCGGACCAACTGCTCCTCCCGCTCGGTTTCGGTCCAAGGCTTCTCGAAATTGGCGCGTACGATCTCGGGGTAGACATCGCGAAACGCCCGGCCGACGTCCTGCGTGAATGCGAACGCGGCGTCCCAGCCGCCGTCGTCGTCGCCCGGCGTGAGGTAATCGTAAAAGATGCCACCGATCCCACGCATCTCCTTCCTGTGCGGCAGGTAGAAGTACTCATCGCACCACGCCTTGTAGCGCTCGTAGTCCGCAACAGCGTGCGCCTCACAGGGCGCGCGCATCGCCGCATGAAACGCCACCGTGTCCGGGTCCTCTTGTGCACGGCGCGCATCCAACACCGGCGTCAGGTCGGCACCGCCGCCGAACCACCATTTGGACGTGACGACCATGCGTGTGTTCATGTGTACCGCGGGCACATGCGGATTCTGTAGATGTGCAATCAGGGAAATGCCCGATGCCCAAAACCGGGGATCTTCCTCGGCGCCGGGTATCTGCTTGCGAAACTCCGGTGCGAACTCGCCGAACACCGTTGACGTATGAACGCCGACCTTTTCAAAGACGCGGCCATGCATCAGGCTCATGACACCGCCGCCGCCGGGCGCGCCGGTGTGATCCGTGCGCTCCCAGGGCGTGCGCACAAACCGGCCGGCGGTGTCGTTTGCCAGTGGTGCGTTAGATGGTAAGTCATCTTCGAGGGCTTCGAACGCGGTGCAGATATCGTCACGCAACGCGCCGAACCATGTGGCTGCTGAACTTTTATAGGCGTCCAATTGATCTTGCGCGATTGGCTCAGGTGAACCTGTCATGCCACACCTCTGTCATATCCGTGTCATGACAGCTATATAGGCAAGCGGCCCGGCTGCGAACTTGTGTAGAGCAGCGGCCGAAGAATTGCCGCGTGTTGCGGCTTCTCGCGCACGAACGTTCAGGTCTGCTCATACCCGCCACGGCGTATGGAGCCGACACACAGGCGCCCAATTTTGAGAACGCCCGAACGGAGTCGTGCGACTAACGAACTCGCATTCCTTCGCCCGATGATTAGGAGCCGATCGTGCTATCCTTCAGGTTTGACAAATTCTTCGGTTGGTTCGAGCGACAAACCGAGCCATTTCCGAACGAGCTGCCCGAGAAGCCTCCGACGACCTTTTGGGGCTTTATCTTCTACTATGCAGAACCGTTTCGCGGTTTGATTATCGCGTCCGCACTTGTCGCCACGTTGGTGGCGGTGTTGGAGGTGATCCTGTTTGCCGCCGTCGGCAACGTTGTCGACTGGTTGACCACGGCGAACCGGGAGACGTTTTTCGCGGACTACGGCTGGTCCTTGATCGCACTCTTGGCGCTGATCATGGTGATCTTGCCAATACTGAAGTTTGTATCGGAAGCCGTTGTCCATAATGGCATCCTGGGCAACTTCTCGATGCGAAACCGGTGGCAGTCCCACCGCTATGTTTTGCGGCAGTCCGTCCAGTTCTTTAGCGACGACTTCGCTGGCCGCGTTGCAACCAAGGTCCTGCAAAGCGCTGTTTCCGTCCGCGAGGTCGTGACGAAGCTCGCTGAGGTGTTGGTGTACGTCGCCGTGTACTTCACGGCTGCTGTGGTCATGTTTGCGTTGGCGGACTGGCGGCTGGCGGTACCGATGGTGCTGTGGTTCGCCGCCTATCTGTGCGCGATGCGGTACTTCATTCCGCGCCTGGGTGACCTGTCGATGAAACAGGCGGACCTGCGGTCGAGCGTGACCGGCCGGATTGTGGACTCCTACACCAACATCGCAACCGTCAAGCTATTTGCCCATGCTGCCCGGGAGGACGACTACGCGCGCGAGGGCATGCTTCCGTTCCTGGATAACGTCTATCAGCAGATGCGCCTGGTGACGTTGTTGACCGGCACCTTGAACATGCTGAATGCCCTCCTGATCGTCGGCGTCGCCGGAACGGGCATTTGGCTCTGGACTGACAACGCAATCACGGCTGGAGCGATCGCCTTCTCGGTCGGGCTCGTGCTGCGGATGCAGGGCATGGCACACTGGATCATGTGGGAGGTCGCTGGCCTGTTCGAGAGCATCGGCGTTGTCCGCGACGGCATCGAAACGATTGCACGGGATCGCAAGGTTGTGGACCGGCCCTTTGCGAAGCCGCTTGCGATTTCCGAAGGACGGATCGCCTACGATGGCATCCACTTCAACTACGGCAAAGACGCAAAAGGCGGTGCGCGTGTGGTCAACGACCTGAGCCTGGATATCCAGCCGGGTGAGAAAGTTGGCCTTGTCGGCCGGTCGGGTGCCGGCAAGTCGACACTCGTCAACTTGTTGCTGCGCTTCTATGACCTGGAAGGCGGGCGCATAACGATTGACGGGCAGGACATCGCCGGCGTCGCGCAAGAAAGCTTGCGTACACATATTGCGATGGTGACGCAGGACACGTCGCTGTTGCACCGCTCGGTGCTTGACAACATCCTATACGGTCGGCCTGAGGCGACCCGAGAGGATGCGATCGAGGCTGCGAAGAAAGCCGCCGCCCACGACTTCATTACGTTGTTGGAGGATGGCAAAGGTCGCACGGCCTACGACGCTCACGTCGGCGAACGTGGGGTGAAGCTGTCGGGCGGCCAACGTCAGCGGATCGCGATTGCGCGGGTTCTCCTGAAGAACGCGCCGATCCTGATCCTGGACGAGGCGACGAGCGCTCTGGACTCCGAAGTTGAGGCTGCGATCCAGGAGCAGTTCAACAACCTGATGCATGGCAAGACCGTGATCGCCATTGCCCACCGATTGTCGACCATCGCGGCAATGGATCGGTTGGTGATCATGGATCAGGGCGCCATTATCGAGCAGGGATCGCATGATGAGTTGATTGCACGCGGCGGTCTCTACGCTGAGCTGTGGTCGCGCCAGTCAGGCGGCTTCCTGGTCGAAACCGTGCCCGCCGCGGCGGAGTAGGCGGCTGACAAACAGTTCGTCGCAGCAACAACCGCTGCGGCGAACGTAGAGTCTTTGATGGCGCTGTTCGCACGCGAGTCTTTCGTTGCGCTACCGCTCGCGACAAGCGCTCGCTACTTGAGCGCGGGCTATCCTG
>JBCDAH010000124.1:0-14391 GCA_039186015.1 Pseudomonadota bacterium | reverse complement strand
CGATGAGCGCCGAAGTGATTTGACCGGCCGCGGCTGGCCCGCCACTGTCCAAACACGCGAACGCCGCGCCTGGATTATCGGACCTGGAGAGGCGCCGAAGCATGACACAGCGGCTGCAGATTAGGACAAGGCTTTCGGGTATTGCCGTTGTATCTCTTGTCGTTGCATTGCTCGTAGTCGGTCGGCCGACCCTGGCAACCGAACATCACCGCTCGTCCGCAGCCAAGCCCAGCGATCAACCATCTAGGTCGGCAGCAGGCCCGGCGCCGAGTTCCAGAACCCACCCTAGCCAGCCACAACCATCCCCGAAATCATCTCCCGGTCAGTCATCCGCTTCCGGCTCAAAGATAACGATGGCGACATTTCTCGATCGTCTCATGATGGCGGAATCTGGTGGCCGCGACAACGCACGCAACCCGCGGTCCACCGCCTCTGGGCCGTATCAGTTTATCGAATCCACGTTTCTCAGCCTCGTACGCCGGCACTTCCCCGAGAAGGTCGCGGAACTGTCGCGACAAGCGCAACTCGCACTCAGATTCGATCGCGCGTTTTCGCGAAAAGTCGCGGAAATCTACACCAGAGAGAACGCGGCAGTCCTGGCCAGTCGCGGCCACAAGCCGACGTTTCCGAACCTGCGCCTGGCCTATCTCTTGGGTGCCGAAGGCGCATCACGCATCTTGGCGCTCGATCCCCAAACACCGATTGCGCCGGTGCTGGGACGTCGCGTGATTATCGCCAATCCGTTCATGGCGCGTTTGACCGCTGGCGATCTGATCGCGCGCGCAGCGCGAGATATTCGGACCGACCCATCTTCCAGCGCCGGAGTGAAGCCGGGTCGACTTGGGGCTGCCAAGGTTGCGCAGGGCCCGAGAATTCGCGTCCGCTGCAATCTACGGCTAGCCAGTTGCAAGCGCTGGCTCGCGCTCAAGAAGCGGCAGCTTGCCCGTCGCGGGAAACTGAAGGGTCGCGCACGGCTGAACGTCCGCTGCGGGCCGGGCGTGCGGTGTGGCGCTTCTGCTCGCAAGTCAAAACCAAGGGTCGCAGACCGTCGGGCGCGGCGTCGTCGCCGTTGACACGCCGACCCGGCAAGAGGACGATCGCGCCTTATAGCGCGAGGAAACCTCACATGACCCATGCCCCCACTGTCGTCGACGCGAACGGCGCGCATATTCCTGCGATCGGCCTCGGCACCTGGCCAATGAAAGACGATGAGTGCCGCATTGCAGTCGCAACCGCGTTGGACCTGGGCTACCGCCACATCGACACGGCTGCAATGTACGGTAACGAGGATGCCGTCGGTGACGGTGTCCGCGCGAGCAGCGTGGATCGCGACGACGTTTTCGTGACAACTAAGGTCTGGCCCGACAACATCCGCGATGGCGATCTCCAAAGATCGGCTGAAGCCAGCTTGGAGCGTCTCGGCTTGGATACGGTCGACCTTCTCCTCATACATTGGCCCAATCGAGAGGTGTCTGTCCGCGAGTGCATCGGTGCGCTTTGCGACGCGAAGAAGCGGGGCCTGACGCGGCACATTGGGATCTCGAACTTCACCACCACGTTGATCGACGAAGCACTGGCAGTCACCAGCGAGCCGCTCGTCTGCAATCAGGTCGAGTATCATCCCAATCTAAACCAAGGCGCTCTATTGAAACGCTGCCGGCAGAACGGCCTGGCCGTCGTGTCGTACTGCCCGTTGGGACGCGGCGACGTTGGCGGCACGATGGATGAAGCCGTGGTCAAGGACATTGCAACAACACACGGCAAGACCCCGGGACAAATCGTGTTGCGGTGGCATGTCCAACAACCGGGTGTGGTCGCGGTCCCGAAGTCGGCCAATCCCGAGCGCATTGCTCAGAACTTGGCCGTTTTTGATTTCGCGCTCACCGAGGATGAGATGGCGCAACTCTCGGCGCTGGCCAAGCCGGATGGACGGGTGGTCACCAATATCGCCTTTGCACCGGACTGGGATTGAGGTGGTTGTGCATCAGCGCGATCGAGCCTCCAGGGCGGGCGGAGCTGAGCTAAGCGGTCGCACGGCCGCCGGATAGGTCAAAGACGGCGCCGGTCGAGAACGCACATGCGTCCGAGCACATCCACAGCACCTGCTCTGCCACTTCGTCGACGGTACCAAGACGTCCCAGCGGGCTCTTGGCCACCATGGTGGCAACATGCTCCGCCGAGAACTGTTGCAATAGCTCCGTCTCGATGGCCGCAGGCGCAATGCAATTGACACGAATGTTCGTCTCGGCGAGTTCTTTGCCGAGCGCCTTTGTCAAAGCGATAACCCCGGCCTTGGACGCGGAGTAAGCCGCGGCATTTGGGGTCCCTTCTTTGCCCGCCAACGATCCAATAAAGACGACGCGCCCGGACGGCCGCTGCTGCATCAGCGGCACAACGTGACGTGCCACTTCATAGGTGCCTGTCAGGTTGACGTCGATGATCCGGCGCCATTCCTTCGGATTGTACGCCAGTACCGGCGCGGACGCTCCAGCAAGCCCGGCGCTATGAACGAGGATATCGACCCCATCGAGTCCGGGAAGCGCCGCAGCAATCGAGGACGCGCGCGTAACATCAACCGTCTGAACCGTGACGTCGGCGATCTCGCAGGGCGCAAGATCCCAAACGATCACGTTGGCGCCGGAGTCGCGCAATCGCTCGGCAATCCGTCGCCCGATGCCGTTGGATCCACCGGTCACGATCGCGACCTTACCGCCAAAGGAATACGAAACGTCGTTTGCCATCCTCATTGCTCCGGTGCCAGTCGTTAGCGTGTCTTTCGCAGGATCGTGGCCAGCCCTTTCGGAATGTGCGCCTCGAGCCAGATCAAACCGCGATCGAGCCGGCTCCACCGATGCCGGGCCGCAGAAACAAGATGGGCAAACGCAGGACTGGCCGCAATCAATAAGATAAGGCCCAATGCAAGCAGCGGAGCACCGAGCGGAATCGGCAAAGGAAGTAGTATCGCGCCGACAAGGATCACAAGGATCGCAAACGCAATCGTCAAGACCTGTCGCACAATCACAAACCGACTCCCCTTGGTATCACTGGTACGCATGCACGCCTCATCGACCACCACTCAATAGATAGGTGCAAGTCAGCAAAGTGCATATCGGGCCACAGCAGTCGCGGCCACACAAACACCAAAGGCCGGCCGAAACTCCGGCCGGTTTCATGTGAACCCTGGGCGGCTTCCGTGACGATAGTTCAAACTCGCCGGCGAAAACCGTATCTATCTTCTCTTCCGACGTGCACGCGACCGGCGGTGTGGTTTACACGGGCGCGCTTCAATAGAACACGACCAGCCACCGGAACTGCGATCGCAACTGACGCGCTTGGTCTTTGCACGCCGCCATGACGCCCAGTGATCACCGTACTCAAATGCCGTGAAACCGCGCCACCCTGAAACAGCTTCGCGCATCGCCAGCTTCTTGGAACGATGCCCCGCCGAGTAGCCGTGATGGAAGTGATCGATCATGCAGATTGAAGACCCTTCACGACGAAGAGCGTGCAGGGCAACCATTGCGCCGTCCTCTTGCGCATAAGCACCACTTGGGTGGACGACGGTAACGGATGTCAAAACTAGGGTACCAATGAGAATTGCGAGGCTCGTCCGCATGTGTTCCTCTCGCGAATATCACTGTGCAATGGTGCAACATTAGTGGTGCTTCGCGCGGCCAGCGGCGAACTATATCGCCGCAGCGTTGAACATCTTTGTGCTGATGTTGTTTGATTGCGACATCGCAATGTTGGAGCTTAGGCTTGTTCGCGCCGGAGGCGCTCCAGCGCTGTGCGCATTTTCGGTTCAATTGCTGTCGGCCGCATCGACTCGCGATCAACGAACACATGGACAAATGACCCATCTGCACGGGCCACGTCTTCCCCGGGCGCAAACAATCCAACTTCGTAGCGGACAGACGATGTGCCGAGGTGGCCAACGGCCACACCGGCTTCAATGGTGTCGGGATACGCAAACGACCGATGGAACCGGCACCCGGTTTCCACAGCAATGCCGACAACAGAACCTGTGCGAAAGTCCAGCCCGCCGAAATCAATCAAGTACCGGTTGATGGCCGTATCGAAGTACGAATAGTACACGACATTATTCACATGGCCGTACACGTCATTGTCCATCCAACGCGTTGGAATAGCGTGAAAATGAATGTACTCGGCCCGATCTGGCGGCGGCGTTCTGCCAGCGCTCATTTCGCTGCGGTGACCTGGATTTCGACCAACATACGCGGATCCGCGAGCTTCGCCTCGATGCAGGCGCGTGCTGGTAGATTCTGGCCACCGGTCCATGCGTTCCAGGCGGCATTCATCCCGTCACGATAGCGAATGTCCGTGACCCAGATTGTTGCTGTAACAATCTGCGATTTATCCGCACCGCACAGCCCGAGGAGCCGGTCGATTTCCGTAAGGATTTGGCGGGTCTGCCCTTCGACATCCTGGCTGATGTCGTCAGCAACAATTCCAGATGTGAAGACGAAACCATTGGCCTCCACCACCTTGTGAAAAATCGGCGACGGCTCATGACGTGCAACGGACATAGCAGGTTCCTCGCTGGGCTTCGTCATCACTGACGATGCGTTTGAAATGGAGCGCCCGCACCATACGTCCACCCAGTCCGGTTGCAAGAGAGGATTGTGCAGCGGCTATTGCGTCGGCTTCGGCAGATCTTCGAGGTTTGCGATGTACCACTTCTCGGCCTTGACAACGGCGGGATTTTCCCCGTTCGCGAACGCCCAGCTGTCCACGGCCCAACGCTGGCCCGATCCCTTTTCTTTCAAAACCGCCGTCCAATGTGTCCAGCCCGAAACACCGCGCAGATAGTTCTCCTTTGCAAATGGCGCACTGACTGTGTGGTGTTTCAGCAAGCCGCTGTTCTGCAGCACCGTTAAATAGCTTGTTGTATTGGTCGCCTCATCGACGCAGTCATGCTGCGTTGGGTCTCCCGATCCGATGAAATCCATACCAGGACGATCACGTGACGTGCCGATACGTTTCCCAACCGTACGCTCCATCCACCCGATTGCGTAGGCAACGGCGCGGCGCTCTTCATGCGCACTCTTGTTCTTGCGCGTCTTCCGCATGACCGCTGAAATCTGCTTCATGTCAGCCTTGGAGAACCGGACCTTGGTCCGCCGCTGACAACCGTAGGCGTGGCACACATGCACCGTCGTACCGTTCGGCTTAGGAACCTCGAAGTGCCCGAAATGCATTGCTGCGTGCTCATAAGGGCGATGTGTACATGCGACTGTCGTGAGCGTGACCACGGCCAAAGCCGTAACCAGACCAACACGTCTGTAGCCGGTCTGTTGCAGCACCGACGTCGTATCTGCCATGAACGGACTCCCTGGAGCACAAGGCGAGTCCTTTGCAGCTATCACCGGGGTGATTCGTTACCAACGCTCCTTGGGCAACACTCGAGAACTCTTATAGGCTCCCGGCGCATCACAACCGCGCGAACCCGGCCCGGCGGCATCGCGTCGTAGCCTGAGATCGCGACCAGCGCAGATGTCGTGTAAGGTAAGAACATGACTCAAACGACACCCATTCACATTGTCGGCGGCGGCCTCGCCGGTTCGGAAGCTGCGTGGCAGATTGCCACCACGGGCTACCCTGTGGTGCTGCACGAGATGCGCCCGGAACGTGGAACCGACGCGCATCAAACGGATGCTCTGGCGGAGCTCGTTTGCTCTAACTCATTCCGCTCCGACGATGCCGAGACAAACGCCGTTGGTGTTCTTCACGAAGAGATGCGGCGTTGCGGCTCGTTGATTATGCAATCGGCCGACACGCACAAGCTGCCGGCCGGCGGCGCGTTGGCCGTCGATCGAGATGCATTCTCAGCCGGTGTAACCGCAGCGCTGGAAGCTCATCCGTTGATTACGATCGTGCGCAGTGAGATCGACACGCTTCCGCCGGATGACTGGGGGCTGACAATCCTGGCGACGGGTCCGCTAACGTCTCTGGCCCTCAGCGCATCGATCGGCGCGGTGACGGGCGAAGAAGAGTTAGCCTTCTTCGATGCGATCGCGCCGATCGTCCACTACGACTCGATCGATCTATCGGTTGCATGGGCACAATCGCGCTACGACAAGGCCGGCCCAGGCGGAACGGGTGCCGACTACCTCAACTGCCCACTCGATCGCGATCAGTATGAAGCCTTTATCGACGCACTGCTGGCGGCGGACAAAACGAGCTTCAAAGAATGGGAAGGCACGCCGTACTTCGACGGCTGTCTCCCGATCGAAGTGATGGCGGAACGCGGCCGCGAAACGCTGCGCTACGGGCCGATGAAGCCTGTTGGTCTGACCAATCCGCATCCCGGAGCGGGGCGCCCGTATGCCGTCGTACAATTGCGACAGGACAACGCGCTCGGCACGCTTTGGAACATGGTCGGTTTTCAGACCAAGCTGAAGTACGGTGAGCAGTCACGCGTATTCCGAATGATACCCGGACTGGGCGATGCACAGTTTGCGCGCCTCGGCGGCTTGCATCGCAATACCTACCTCAACGCACCGCGGCTGCTTGATCGCGAGCTCCGTTTGAAAACGCGTCCCAAAATCCGGTTCGCCGGACAAATCACCGGAGTAGAGGGTTACATCGAGAGCGCTGCGTGTGGATTGCTGGCCGGCCGTTTTGCCGCTGCCGAGGCCACAGGCGTGCCGATTGCTCCGCCACCCGGAACAACTGCGCTCGGTGCGCTGCTGTCGCACATCACGGGCGGCCACCTTCTGCAGGAGTCAACGATGGGGCCCCGATCGTTCCAGCCCATGAACATCAACTTCGGCCTGATGCCGCCGATCGCACCACCGAACCACGATGCCGATGGGCGTCGCCTGAAGGGTAAGGAACGTGGCCTGGCGAAGAAACGTTTGATGGCGAAACGCGCACTCGATGATATCGACGGCTGGCTCAAGGCGCCGAAAGGCCAGGAAGCCGCCTAAAAAGATCACTATCGATCAGCAGTGCACATCCGGCGCCGAACTGGGAGGGGGCGGCACGAATGACGCTGTTGATTTATGTATTGTATATCAGTGGGTTTATTGCATTCATTTGGATTGCCACATCCACCAGCTATGGGATTCTCGCGTTTTTCGCCTTTGCGGTTATAGCTGTCGGTGCCGGGGCAATCATGCACGCCCGCCAGTTCTGGTGGGGCCGCAAGGCCGACAAACGCCCGTTAATCCATCTCGATGCGCGTATGGGCGTGCGGCCGCACGTCATGAAAAACCTTGTGCCCGACGGATACCGGCTATCCTGCCTGTTTTTTGGCTCCGGCCTTATTGATCGAACGCGGACGCTGGACCACGGGTTTGCCTACGAGGTGCTCGATCGCATTCCGTCAGTCCCGGATCAGACAGCCAGTATGGCTGAATTGTGTGACGATCGAGCGCGTCGCATTGTTTCGGACGCCAAACGAACAGACCGCCCGATCAACCTCATGTGGTCCGGCGGCATGGATTCAACGGCCGCGTGTGTCGCGCTCATTCGTGCCCTGCAAAGCGACGACAAACTCTCTCGCCTGAACATTTATTATGCGCCGAAATCGCGGCGCGAATATCGAAAGTTCTTCCATAACCACATCAAGGGCAAGATCGAGCGACACAAGATTCACACGGTTGCGCCTGTCTTCGAAAGGGACGGCCTCGTGGTCACCGGCGAGTTGGGCGATCAGCTTTTCGGCAGCGCAACGGCCTTGGACTTGCCGATCAGCGACCTGATGAAACCTTGGCAGTCGGAGCTACCGCGGCTGTTGACAGATCGGTTCGCGTCAGCCCATCGCGGTGAGACAATGGCTGCATACCTGACACCTCAGATTGAACGTGCGCCGGTTCCGATCCCAACGCTCTTTGAGTGTCTCTGGTGGCTCAATTTCTCGCTCAAGTGGCAGCCCGTCAGCCTGCGCATGATCGCAAGCCACCCCAAAAAGTCGTTTCAAGAGCTTCAGCCGAACGTGGCCCATTTCTTCCAGACCGATGACTTTCAACGCTGGGCGTTAGCCAATCCAAACATGCGCATTCGCGATACATGGCAGACTTACAAATGGCCGTTGCGGGATTACATTTTTGCATTCACCGGAGATCGCGATTATCGGGACTACAAGACCAAGGAACCATCACTGAAGGGCATGCTGGACCGCCGCGTGAAGCGCGCGGCGCTTGGTTTGACAGTCGGCGGCGTTGCGGTGTGGCAAGGGATTGATGAGACGCTGCGCAAACCACTGCCGGACGAGACATTGGCCAATGAGGACGGAAGTGAGAGCGGGATCTCCGTCGAGTTCAGCACAACCCGAGAAGCCCCGCTTTGGGATGGCATCGGCGATGGGGACGGCGGCGAGTGAGCCTTTGATGAGACTCACGCGCGACGGACCGAAGCAATGTCCCAGCTAATTCTCAAGATTGCCGCCTGAGTACTTCTCCAACACGCGCCTGGCAACCTGGGCAACGCGGTCGGCCATGACAGCCTGCCCCTCAGCCGTTGGATGAAATGCACCCGAATAGGTCGCAGCCAACAGGATTTGGGTCCAGTAGATCTGGCGATTTTTGAGCACGTTTTGCAGCAGTGCACCCGGCACGTGAAAATGCCCGGTCAAATACGCGTCGTTCGGCGTCCGGAACCAACGCTGACGCGGCGCGTACGGCTGATAATCCGCCGGATTGTACGGGACCCAGCGCCCATCCCGCTTACGTGGAAAACGGAGATCGTCGGCCGTCGACAACGCCACATCCTGATACCCAGCGCAGATGCCATGCCCGAGAAAGTCTTCACGATGACGACTGGCGAAACTCCACCCGTAACGCCCGGCAACGCGTTTCATGAGCTTGTTCAAGCGGTCAGCCGCTGCTTGACCGTCGGACGCACGCGCCTGGCTGAGATAGAACATCGGCAAGACGTCCATGCCGGCCTGGCTGCTGGGGCACACCGACTGGCCGTCATCCAACAGCGCCATTGCCGGATACGCCGTCAAAACAACGCGATCGCTTTCATTCCAAGGAATATGGAGAATGTAGTGGATCGCACGATTGAGTGCTTTGTAGCGGGCCTCCAATTCGCGCAAGCGCACGTTGGCCTCATTGCCGGTAAACACTTGGCCGAACCAACCGCCGAGGCGCTTCAGAAGGCTGCGCTCGCGCAAGACTGCATTTGCGACAAGACGTGCGAAACCGATGTCGTTGCCGCCGATCGATACCAGCAAGAGATCGATTTTACGCGCCTTCCGCCGATCGCACTTGCGCAGCACGAGATGCCCTTCAAGATCCGGCACTTGCCCGTTGATATGATAGGCTTCCGGCAGCTGGATATCGCGTGCACCCCGCCCGTCGCACTGCGCTTCGGCCACGGCTGAGATCTGGGAGAGATCCGGTGGGTTCGGCACCCACTCATGCCCCTTGTAACGCAGGAACAAGCCACGGACGATATCCGCACCGGAACAGGCCACGTGGACAAAGGTCACGGCACGTTTCGGGCGCTCGATCGCGAGCTGCAACGCAACACGTGCCTGGTGCGAGTACAAAGATCGGTGACACGCACGATCCATCCAGTCCGCGTTCTGTGCCATGAACCGCGGACTGGCGATGTGTCGCCAAGCCCCGACGCGCGTCGGATATCCGGCCAGAACGAGATTGGGCGGTGCCGGCCCGTAGTTGGCGGTGCGCTCGGGGTCAAATTTAACCGGCACATCGGGATTGCCTTCGCCAGAACCGAAGCTGTCTCCCACCCCGACAACGAGAACGTCCTCGACCTTTATGACCGTTTTGGCCACCGGTCGCTCTCCCACGGACACCATGACGGTGCCGCCGCTGGGATAAGGAACCTCAACGATCGCCGCTTGATCACACGGGGCGCGAACCGGGTGCATTGCCGGTTGTGACTTTAAGGTTGAGCGTACGCGCCAGACACAACTGACAACACCGGAATCCGGAATCCCGCCGACGCGCACAGCGACGCGATGGCTCGTCGGCGTCAGGTAGCGGCGGTTATTGGGACATAGGTGCCTGTTGCGCTGGCGATCCCAGCACACCGAACCGGAGAGTCGCTCGGACCAGCCGCGCCCAAACTTACGCGCCAAACTGCGCTCTGTATTGGCGATCGGCGCGCGGCGATCGGCGCTTGATAGCGCAGCAAATGCGCGCCTGTGACGGTTCGTATCTTCCGGATCGGTAAAAAACCGAAACGGGTTCTCAAGTTCCCAGTCAATTCTTGGAGAGGTATCCACAAGTGTTGGAACAGGCACGCGAATCCGCGGGCGTTCGCTCGGCTTGGTCTTGAAAATCCCAAACGGGCCGAGGTCTTCCGTTCCCGATCGCTGATTAGCCTGGGCCGTCGCGGCCCCGACAAGGCATGCCCCAGCCAGCAGCCAATACGCCCCCGTCCTTCTGACACAGCCGAGTACTGTCCCGCTCACGATCCCACCTCATCAGATCATGCCATAACGATACCGCCACAGACGCCAAACCCGAACGAGCGGCGCAACCTCAATCGGTCGCCGCAAAACATCACCTCCCACCTGACGCGCGCGTGCGCAATAGGAAACGACCATGGCAATGGGAAGACAGGCAATGCGGACCGAACGTGCTTGCTGTCGCAGCTGTTGACCAGCACTCTCGTGCGCAACCTCTGCGAGGTTGCATAGCCCTCCAAGTACACGTTGCGCACCTACCTCATCACCATCCAACAAACGCGCAAGCGATGTGCCGCAGCTCTCCAGCAACGCAACGGGAGCGAACGTTCGTCCCTGCGCGAGGACCGCTGAAAACTCAACCGCAGTCCTGGCCAACCCGTATGCAACCCCAGCACGATCAATCCAGTCTTGCGCCAGGGCCCCAGCCTCGCCATCGACCATCCGCGCGGCCAACTGGAATAGCGTTCCGTCAATACCGGCAACGTGAGATTTTAGCGCCATGTCATCCGCAATGGGATCACCATGCAAGGCCACGCTCTGCAAATCTATGACGCGCTCCACCAGCTGCGGTGGCAAATCATGCCGCCGGACCGCGGCCGAAAATCGGTCGGCAATCGGGTTGCCGCTCTCGATGCCGGCACGCCCTGTCGTTATCGCATCGCGCCACCACTGCAGGCGAATCTCGCCGATCATCGGCTCGCTCACCATCACCGGTATGCGTGCAACATCACCGGCGAATGCAGCAAGGGCAATCAGATCGTCACGAATGTGTCGCGGCGCGAGCAGCGCAGACAGATAGCGATCGATTTCGTAAGCGCGCGCAGCGGTTGCAATCACATCGTCACTATCGGGTGCCGATGTGTCGCCTACGCGCTCGGATTGAGGTTCGCTCACGGCTGTGCCCTCAATCAACGGCAATCAGAGCCGCAGCCACCGGGCGATCTTCGGCGAGAAGTACGTTGTAGGTCCGGCACGCCGCACCCGTATCCATGGGTTCAAGCCCGACCCCGCGTTCGAGAAAGATACGGCGGATCTCAGCGGTCGGAAACACTTGCGCGGCGCCCGTCCCGAGTAGCAAAAACCCGGGCGGCGCCAGCGCATCGAGTACAGGCGTGAGGTCCGACGGCGTCACCTGGTCTGCGTCCGTGACGTCCCAGGCGAAGATCCCGGTCGGCAGCACGAGCAACGAGCCGCGATGGCTCATGTCGGCAAACCGAAACCCACCATTGCCATAGGCGTCAATTGGAGCCCGTCCAGGATACCGCGCCTGAGACAGCGCCATGATCAGGCCTCTCGGATCCTAACTCGCTGACGGTTGGGCGCTGGCCTTGGCTTCGTTGTCGAGCCCGGACCAGTCCCGCTTGACACCCAGAAGCTCCAGGACCGGCGCTGCAATAAAGATCGACGAGTACGTCCCGATCACCACGCCGAACAGCATGGCAAACGCAAAGTTTCGGATAACCTCGCCACCGAACAGATAAAGCGCCATCAAAACGATCAATGTCGTGCCGCTGGTCATCAACGTGCGCGACAACGTCTCGTTGATGGATCGGTTCAGCAAATCAGGCAGTACCATACGCTTGTACTTGCGGAGGTTCTCGCGAATGCGGTCCGCAACGACAACGGTGTCATTCACCGAGTAACCGAGAATAGTCAGCAGCGCCGCAACGATCGAAAGATCAAATTCTAATTGCAGGACGGCAAACAAACCCATCGTAATTAAGACGTCATGGGTCAGTGCGAGGACGGCGCCGATCGCGAACTGCCACTCAAACCTCAGCCAGATGTACAGAATAATCGCAACAATCGCGGCGAGAACGGCGATCAATCCCGTCAAGCGCAACTCGCCCGACACGGCCGGGCCAACGACCTCGACACGCCGCTGGTCGTAATCCGCAGACACGACCTCCTGAATCTTGCGCAATGCCTCCTGCTGAGATGTCTCTCCGCCGGCCTGCTGTTCAACCCGAATGAGAACATCTCGCGGATCGCCGAATTCCTGAATCTGAACGTCGCCTAACCCAAGGCCACCGACACGCGTCCGCAAATCTGGAATGTCCGCATTCCCTGATTTGGCACGAAGCTCGATCATCGTGCCGCCCTTGAAGTCGACGCCGTAATTGAGCCCGAGAACCAGAAAAGCGGTCATCGCTGCAAGCATCATGGCAATCGATGTCCAGAAGCAGACACGACGATAGGTCATGAACGGCACGTTCGTTCCCTCAGGAATGAAGTGCCAGCCCTTAAACCTCGGCAGGAATTGATAGGATTGCTTCGCCATGACTGTGGTCCGGGTTGTGCGGTTCGCACCGCTTGAAGTTCACAAGTTCGGCCTGGATTAAATCGGCCCTGGATGAGATTGGTCCCACATCAAATGGGAACATCGACCGTCCGCGAACGCTCACGTTCCGCGCGTAGCCACAGGGCGACAAGCAATCGAACAACCGTCACGGCAGTGAACACCGACGTAAAGATTCCAATCGACAAGGTCACCGCAAACCCCCGGATCGGCCCCGAACCCAGCCAGAACATGATGATCGCGGCAGCCAGCGTCGTCGTCTGGCTGTCGACAATGGTCACCATGGCCCGGGAGAACCCGTTGTCTATGGCCTGTACGGCAGACTTGCCCGATCGCAACTCTTCGCGAATACGTTCATAGATCAGCACGTTGGCGTCGACCGCCATACCGATCGTCAGCACGAGCCCCGCAATTCCGGGAAGCGTCAACGTCGACCCCAGGAACGTCATGGCCGCGATCAGGAGCATCGCGTTCACGAAGAGCCCCAGAACGGCGATAATGCCGAACGTGCCATAGACGATAATCGTGAATATGATTGTCCCGACAGCACCAAGCATAAAGGCCATGGTGCCGGACGAAATCGAGTCCGCTCCCAACGTCGGTCCAACGGTGCGTTCCTCGATCACCGTCAACGTCGCGGGCAACGCACCCGACTTGAGGTTGATTGCCAGATCGGTTGCGGTTTGCGTCGTGAAGCCGCCGGAGATCTGTCCCGATCCCGTAATGATCGGCTCGCGCACGACCGGCGCCGACAGCACTTCGCCATCGAGCACGATCGCAAACGGACGACCGACATTTTCCGACGTCCACCGCCCGAATTTCCGGGCGCCGGACTGATTGAACCGGAACGAAATGATCGGCTCATTGGTGCGCTGATCGAAGCTCGGCTGCGCTTCGACAAGGTCATCGCCTTTCACGACCGGCACGGCCCGCAAGAGATAGTTGAACCCGGCTGTCTCCGCAGATGGATAGGCCCGATATCCGGGCGGCACCACGCCGCCTGTTGCCTGCTCGTCCGGATGAACGGCGTGGAAGCTCAACCGCGCCGCCTTGCCGATCCGTCGCTTGATGTCGGCGGTATCATCAACGCCGGGCACCTGCACAAGGATACGGTCGGCACCGTTTCGCGTGATCGTCGCATCGACGTTACCGGTGGGATCGACCCGTCGCCGCACCGTCTCGATGGCCCCGCCAAGCGCATCCACAATCCGCTGGCGTATGGCAGCCTCTGTGAACTGCAGCGTGATCAATCCATCCGCCGTCTGCGCGACCGTGATGTTGTTTTCGCCAGAGCCGAGCAGATCAGACGTGACGGGCTGCGCCAATCGCCGGAGTTCCGTCAGCGCCTTCTCGGAGTCTTCTTGCTTCAGCAGCCGCACCCTTACTGTGTCGTTACGCAATCCAATTGCACGCACACCGATCCGCGCCCGTCGCAATGCTGCGCGCGCGTCCTGCCGCAATGTCCCCAGCAAATCCGCCTTGAGTTCTTGGGTGTCCATTGCGAGCAGCAAATGCGCACCGCCGCGAAGATCTAGCCCCAGCGAAACCTGGCCCTTCGGCAGGAAGGACGGCCAGGAATCGACAGTTGCCCGCGTGAAGAAGTTCGGCAGAGCCAAAACGAACGCCGCGAGGCAAACCAACACGATTGAGATCGTCTTAAAGCCGGAGAAATGGAGCATTTTCG
>JBCDAH010000123.1:0-14394 GCA_039186015.1 Pseudomonadota bacterium | reverse complement strand
CGAAAAGGGCACTCGTGTTGTCGCCACGGTAATGCATTGAAATATAACACCAATCATGCAGCAAGCGGACTGCGACCACGCGAACGGCAAAGCTGCCACCGACGTTCCGGACCGGCGCAAACCAAGAAGTCATGGAAATCTCCCACGTGAGGTGCTTTGATTTGGAATACCGATGGAGGTTGCTTGCAAATGCTCAATATCAATGCAGATCGCCTGCTTTCTGACCTATATGAACTTCGGCAAATCGGCGCCTATAAAACAGGGGTCCATCGGCCGACGCTTTCGGAGGACGATATGCGCGCGCGGCGCTGGCTCGTCGACAAGCTTGAGGCCGTCGGGCATGCCGCGCACATAGACGGTATTGCAACCGTAATCTCGCGCGCGCCTGGCGACGGCCCGAAGCTTCTGGCCGGTTCGCACATCGAGAGCCAGAACCATGCCGGCTGGCTCGATGGTGCACTTGGCATCGTCTATGCACTGGAAGCCGCCCGTGCCGTGGCGGAAGACTCCGACCTGAAGGCGCGCGGTGGCGGCGTCGACGTCATCGCGTTTTCGGACGAGGAAGGCCATTTCGGTGGCTTCTTCGGCAGCAAGTCGTTCATCGGCGATCTTTCGGAAGACACGATTGATGCAGCCCGCGACAGGACACACGGCACGCCGCTGCGTGAGATGCTCGCAACGGCTGGCCTGGCGGGCGTTCCCCGCACCACATTGGAACGCGATCGCTACCGTGGGTTCCTTGAAGCGCACATCGAACAAGGTGACTCCTTGGAAAGTGACGACTTGTCGATTGGAGTCGTCACAAGCATCGTTGCCATTTGGCAGTATCGGGTTGTTTGCGAGGGCGCACAAAACCACGCGGGCACGACGCGCATGGCAACGCGCAAAGATGCCGGTGCTGCCCTGCGCCGGATTTGTCGGCGGATCGAAGAGACGTTCCCGGACATTGCTGCCAAGCGGAGCGTGTGGACAGTCGGACGAATGACACTTGAACCGGGCGGTCCCAGTATCATTCCTGGCCGCGCCGAAATGCTGTTTCAGTTCCGCGACGCCGACCCCGACGTGCTTGCACGCCTGCACGCCGCCCTCGCCACGATCGTTACCGAGGAAGACAGCGCCGGGCCGTGTTCGGCACAACTTGAGGTGATCAGCCAGACCACGCCGGCGGTCATGGCGCGTGAGGTGCAATCCGCATTCGTCGCTGCAGCTGACGCCTTCGCACCAACCAAACACATAATGATGCCGAGTGGAGCCGGACACGATGCGCAGGTTATCGCCCCGCACCTGCCGACCGGCATGCTGTTTGTGCCGAGCATCGGCGGTATCAGTCATCACTGGTCAGAGAACACGAGTGATGACGACATCGTCGTGGGCGGGCGGGTGTTTGCCGGCGCCGCCGGAGCGTTGCTCTCGCAGCCGTGATAGGCGTGTGTGCGGTTCAGATGACCTGGACCCGTACGGCGGGCGGGCGCGACTCGGTGGTTGTCGGAACCGGCGGACAGGTTTCGGAGCGACGGGAAACGGTTTAACGTCGCTCATCACACCAACACAGTTCGGAGGAACCGATGGATCTTGGGATCAAGGGCCGAAAGGCGATCGTGTGCGCGGCATCGAAAGGGCTCGGAAAGGGCTGTGCGATGGTCCTCGCGAAAGAGGGCGTCGATGTCGTTATAACGGCACGCGGCGCCGAAGCTCTGAATGCCACGGCCGATGAAATACGCAGCGCCACAGGTGTCACCGTAACAGCCGTTGCTGGGGATGTGACGACCGAGGACGGACGCAACGCGATACTCGCCGCGTGCCCAAACCCCGATATTCTCGTCAACAATGCGGGTGGTCCGCCGCCGGGAGACTTTAAAGACTTCTCGATGGACGATTGGCGCAAAGCCGTCGAAGGCAACATGATCACGCCGCTCGCGCTGATCAAAGCAACCGTTTACGGCATGCAAGAGCGCGGCTTCGGGCGGATCGTCAACATCACCAGCTTTTCAGTGAAGGGGCCAATCGCGCAATTGGAACTCTCGAACGGCGCACGTGCAGGATTAACAGGCGCGGTTGCCGTCTTGGCGCGCAAATCTGCCAAAAGCAACGTCACCATCAACGGCCTGCTGCCGGGCCCGTTTGACACGGATCGCTTGCGCGGCACATCCGAGAAGATGGCTGCAACCCTCGGCGTCTCGTTCGATGAGGCGCACAACCAGCGCATGCAGGAAGTTCCGGCAGGTCGTTTCGGCACGGCAGAAGAGTTCGGCGCCATGGCGGCGTTTCTGTGCTCGACCCATGCCGGCTACATCACGGGCCAGAATATTGTCCTTGATGGCGGCTCTTATCCGGGAACGTTGTGACCTAGGATCACGTCTATCTGCAAAGGCCGGATGGCTGTCCCGTATCGTCGGGCCCAGCCATCCCGGTTGACATGATGTCGCAAGCGATACGCCTTATAGCTTGCATGCACATTAGTTTTCCTCGTGCGAGGTTGGGCGCTAGGGACTTGATTTCTCATTGATCTGAGTAACAATCTATCAGCTTGTCATTGAACGGCGTTCTGACGCTAATTCCAATCTGACCACATCGCATTTCTGGTTGCAGCACCCGATGTCCCACCCTTAATCGCGCTCATTTGAGAGCCATGCACATGCTGCATGGATTGCCGTCGCGTCCGTTTCATCAATTGACCATGACCCTGCTGCCGTGCTCTGAGCCCCGCCGCCGGAACGGAGCACAAGCTGTGCTCTTGTTTCATGCGATGGCAGAGCGGGTTCTGGCGTTCTGCTGCGGCAAGAGGGGAAGCTGGTAATCACACGTTGATCGCGCGCAAACCGATCGGTTTGCGGTGCTCGTCGTTGGCGATTCCGGCTTATCAAATTCCGCAGCCAGCCATTGCACAACGAGGGGGTCCATATGCGAACCTTCCTGATGATCATGCTGGCGGTTCTTACGCTGGGCCTCGTCCAGTCCGCTGCCACACCTGTCGAAGCCCATTCGCAAGGGGCGAAGAGTTCCAAGCAAAGCTGGAAGCGGTCGGTGCGCCGCAACCGCGCCAAATCCGTAAAGCGCCGTAGCTACCGGTCGTCACGCCGGCGCAGCTATCGCAGTCGATCAGCAAAACGCCGGTCCTATGCGAAACGTCGGTCCTATGCGAAACGTCGGTCCTATGCGAAGCGCAAGTACTACGCAAAACGGCGGTATGCGAAGCGCAGGTACGCCAAGCGTCGCTACGCGAAACGGCGGTACGCAAAGCGCCGGTACTATGCCAAGCGTCGGTATGCGAAACGTCGGTATGCAAAGCGTCGCTACGCGAAGAAGCGCTATGCCAAGAGGCGCTATGCCAAGAGGCGTTATGCCAAGCGGCGTTACGCGGCAAAGCGGAGGTACGCCAAACGGCGCTACACCAAACGCCGGAGCACGCACGGTCGCCGGATCGCAAGCTCGCGCAGGATCCCAGTGCGCGCGTACAAGATCCGCAAGCGGGCACGCGGTACCGTTCTGAAGGGATTGGCGTCGTACTACTGGCAGCCGCAGCCTGTCGCATCCGGGGGACGCTTTAACCCTCAAGCGTTGACGGCTGCCCACCGGACGTTGCCGTTCGGCACACGGGTACGCGTTACCAACACCCGAAATGGACGCTCCGTTGTCGTTCGTATCAATGACCGCGGACCTTACATCCGTGGCCGTGTTATCGATCTTTCGCTGCGAGCGGCAACCGTCATCGGTATGCGGAAGGCCGGTGTGGTACCGGTTCGCATGCAGGTAATGTAGAGGCAAAGCATAACGTTAATCTGGCGGCGGTGCAGGATGCTGCGCCGTCGCCACGCTATGTTTCGGCTCGCGATCACGGTGCCGTTTATCAAATGCGACCGCTAAGCGGTTTGTTTGTTCACATTCCCGGACTACGCTATTGCGGCAAATCGTTTGCGCAACGTGGATCCAGGTATGAGCGGCTCAGACCCGACTCCGACCCGACGGGAGGCAATCTCCCGCATCCGGACGGCTTTGATTGAAAAGAAGATGACGCAAGCGGAACTTGCCGATGCGTCCGACTGTCACGAGAAGACGATTCAGAACATGCTGAGCGGACGCAGTGTTCGCGATCAGACCCTTTTTGACGTGTGCATGGTTCTTGGCCTGGACTTCGAGCAAGTCCGAGCGGAATGGACCGGCAAAGCCACCTACTACGATGTGCCCTCCGACGTGCCCGGACAGCCGGCGCCAGGCTCGGACGTTGCACCCGTTTATATGGGCGCGTACACGCGCCCGGCCGTGGACCATCTGATTGGGAGTTATCTCACGCTCCGGCCCGGCTTCGCGATCCCGGAAATCGTCATCGCATACCGCACCGACATCACGTGGGATCCGGAATGGCCCAGCCTCGTGTTCGAGGAGTACGACCGACCGGATGCGGCATATAATCATCGCGGACGATTGCATGTGCCGTCGTCATCGATGTTCATGCATCTCGTCTCGCTGACCAAAGGCGCGATGCGCATGATCATCGTCTCACAGCTCGACCAGCATGAGGTGATGCGCGGCCTGATCACCACGGTGAGCCGCAACGGCGCCACAGTGATCCCGGTGAGCGCGCCGATCATCTACATGAAGAAGGAAACCTTCCTTCCAAGCGACTTCGGCGAGATTCACCAGGATAACCCGGCGTTTGCGACCTATCGCAAGCAATTGGACGAGGCGACACAACACGGATTCGCGCGTCTTGTTAGCTAGAACGTTTCAGGTTTAGCTCGAACCATCCCACAGCCCCTCCTGGCCACCCAACGGGACGAATTCGTGGGTGGCCGGCGAAGTGATTCCGCCTATGGCGGAAATGATCTAGCGGATTGGGCGACTGCGGCGCGGCGCCTGCCGCGTCATCGCACTCAAAATCTATCAGCGCGCTTAATTTCTGCGGCGTGACCGGCTCTGGCAGCGCGGATCGTTCTTGTGCGGCCGCAAAAATCGCCCTACGACAGCCATGTTAACGGAGGATTCAGGGTAAAGATCTAGTTTTATTCTTATCTGTATCTGTAAAACGCCACTTTTCGGAGCGACACACGTTCTCAGCCCGGGGGGTACTGGGTGAGGTCTGCGTTATCGGGGGTCGTTGCATGGGAATGCGCATGTGCGTGTGGTCTGCGCTTCGGCAGTACTGCGCCATTGGCATGTTCGGACTGGTTGGGCTGATCCAACCCGTTAGCGTCGCGATTGCAAAAGACGGTGCGACCCCGCCGACATCATCGCTCGGATCACAGCTGACCAACCTCGTTGCGCGGATTACCGGTGCCGGCGAGATTGCGAAGAAGAAAGACCCACGCACCCGTTTCATTGTCTCACTTGCACGGCCTCGGCCATTTCAGGTGTTTGCGCTCACGAACCCCAACCGCGTCATTATCGATATGCCCGCAGTGAGCATGCGCTTGCCGCCGCAGCCTGCGAAACCCATCGGCGTGGTAACATCCTTTCGCGGGGGTCGCTCCGGAGATAAGCGCTCTCGCGTGATCATCGATGTGGCAGAGCCCGTCGTTGTCGACAACGCGGTGATCCGCCCGAACGGCCCAAGCGGCGGAACCGAACTTGTTATCGATATTCTGCCCGTTCGCTCCCGCGCCGCATTGGCAAGAGCGAAGGCCCGGGCCAATGTGCGCGCCGGCGCCATGAGCCTCGGCGCCGGGCCAGCTCGCGTACAACCGCCGTTGCCACGCGCCGCCGAAACGCCGGAGCTGTTGAAGAAGAAGTCGTTCAAGCCTCTGATTGTTCTCGATCCCGGCCACGGCGGGCATGATTCCGGCGCAAAGAAACACGGGATTCTCGAAAAGAACGTCGTGCTGGCTTTTGGCCTGCGCCTTCGCGAACGCCTCCAACGGACCGGCCGCTACCGCGTTGAAATGACACGCGATACGGATCGGTTCATTCCATTGGGGGTCCGCAGATCGTTCGCGGAAAAGCGCAGTGCGGCGCTGTTCATATCCATCCATGCCGACTATGCGCGGTCGAGTGCACGCGGCGCGACGATCTACTCCTTGCGCGAGCGGGTCGCCTCGCGGCTGAAGAAGTCAGCGCGGCGCGAAGTTGGGCGGACCGTGCTGAGCGCAGACGAAAAAGACGCAATTCAAAAGGCGGCTGCGAACGTCAAACTGATCCGGAACATTCTGTCGGATCTCGCAAAGCGTGAAGTCGAAGTGACGCGCAACCGCACGTCGTTTTTCTCGGACACGGTCGTCAAGCACATGTCGGTTTCGACAAAGATGCGCAGCGACCCGGACCGGGAGGCTGCGTTCAAGGTCTTGCGTACCGCGAAAGTTCCCGCCGTGCTGATCGAATTGGCCTATGTCTCGAACCGGCGCGATGCGCGGAAGCTGAAATCCGAAGCGTGGCGAGACAAGGTTGCCGCCTCGATCGTTGAGGCGATCGACCGGTACTTCAGCAACACGCTTGCCCGTCTTCCCATTTGATGGAAATCGCACGTACGCGACATGGTATTGAGAGTCCGGGTGTCGAGAGCCACGGCTGAATAGGGATGAGAGAAACCGGCCAATCAGGCCGGTTTCTCCACGTCTGGTCAGTCGCAAGTGACTGACAAAGCTGACTCAGATGCTACTTGGTGGGTAAGTTGTACAGAGTCGCCACTGAACAACGCGAAGCCAATCGATATCCTGACGATTCAAATGCGCCAGACCACAGGCGCGGAACTTAAGTGACTTTACGGACCGCAGGTTGAGACGCTTCGGCATCGGGCACCCCATAGTCGTCGTCATGCCAGGGCTGCAGGCTCATGCCGCCCACAGCGCCACGCGCGCATGCACCGCATACCCGAAGACGTCGCGTGAGACGTCCCGAGATCCGGTGATCCGAAAGCGTAGCGATGCAGGGAACTGAGCGGACGGTGATTGGGCCCACAGCGACCCTGAGAACGGCACCGTCATTGACGGGCCACGAAGCGGTTTGCAGCGGCCATCGACCAATCTGGCTCGATAACCCCTCGCGTTGCTGGCAATTGGGACCAGCAGATTTGCTTTAACGTTCAGAACCAAGGGCACGTGCCTTTAGATCCGACGCACACCAGAAAGCAAATTGGAACCGCGTTCTTTTTTGTACATGATTCGGCGATTGGCACCCGGACGCCAGAAAACCTGACGCCCGAGGTGTTGCATTCAGGATTCACACCTGAGCGCGCGCAGCTTTTTGCACAGCTTTCTGAACTTTTTCGAACGCACGAACTTCGATCTGGCGAATGCGCTCACGGCTCACGCCGAACTCGGTCGATAGATCTTCAAGCGTCATGGGATCTTCAACCAAGCGCCGCGCTTCGAAAATGCGCCGCTCACGCTCATTCAACCCCTCCATCGCATCGGAGAGATAGGCCCGGCGCTGCTCAAGCTCCTGCTGCTCGGCGAACGTCTGTTCCTGGTCCGGCTCGTCGTCGACGAGCCAGTCCTGCCATTCGCCCGATTCCGAGTCCGCGCGAAGCGGTGCGTTGAGCGACGCATCGCCGGAGAGGCGGCGGTTCATCGAAACAACGTCGTCTTCCGTCACCCCAAGCTTGGTGGCAATGGACGTCACCTGATCCGGCTTGAGATCACCCTCTTCCAAGGCCTGGATTTGCCCTTTCATCCGACGCAAGTTGAAGAACAGCTTCTTCTGTGCCGCCGTCGTGCCCATTTTCACGAGGCTCCACGAGCGCAGAATGTACTCCTGTATCGACGCTCGGATCCACCACATGGCATATGTAGCCAGCCGGAACCCACGGTCGGGATCAAAGCGCTTCACCGCCTGCATCAGGCCGACGTTGCCTTCGGAGATGACCTCACCAATCGGCAACCCGTAACCGCGGTAACCCATCGCAATACGCGCGACCAAGCGGAGGTGGGATGTCACGAGTTGGTGCGCCGCCTCCGCATCATCATGCTCCTGCAGGCGTTTCGCGAGCATGTACTCCTGGTTCGGCTCCAACATCGGAAACCGCCGGATCTCTTCAAGATAGCGGGAGAGGCCACCTGAGCCTTCCGCAATGGTTGGAAGCGATTTCGTTGCCATAGTGCGTAACCAGCTGACGACTGGAGGTCGTCGTGCTGTCCTCTAAGTTGTCTTTCGGGCCGAGCCCATCGCTATTCGGTGAAGCTCGAACCAACTTGGTCCATTACGTCCGCTTTGCATCTGGGCAGGTGCGGGCGTTTCGTTAGTCAACGGTCTGACCCGAACCGTTCCGTCGCTGCGGCGTTTTGTTGACCTATAGTTTGCAACGCGACTCGCTCCGATTGGATCTCACAAAGCGCTCGTGAGCTCGCAAATTCGGGTGAACACTGCGTCAATCCTAGCCCCACATTTCGACTCAAACCCGTCTCAGCAACACCCATGCTGCCATCAGGTTCCACCTGATCAGCCACTAAAGCCGATCAAGCGGGGATTGTTCACGGTATTTCTCGGAATATTGCAGGACTTTACCCAATTATGCAGAACAAATCAAGATCGTTTACGCAAGGCATCGCGGAGGCGGGCAAAATCCGCCGGCATGTCTGCGTGAAACTCCAGATGATCACCGCGAATAGGATGCGCGAAGCCAAGAAGCTCTGCATGTAACGCCTGCCTGTCCATCGCAAGAAGCGCCGCGCGCTGCTCATCGCCCAATTGCGCCTCCCGCGAGGCAAAGCCTTTTCCGTAAACGGAGTCGCCCAGCAGCGGATGCCCAATCGACGTCATGTGCACCCTGATCTGATGAGTCCGGCCTGTTTCCAGCTCCGCCGTGAACTCCGTCACAGGCGCCAGATCGAGATTGAACTCTTCTGCACGTGCAATGCGCGTAATCGCCGACCGGCCGTTTGGTTCGTGAACGACCGCCATGCGACGGCGGCTGACCGGACTGCGACCAATGCGGGCATCAATGACGATTGACGGGCGTGCGAAACGCCCCCAGGCCAGACCGCGATAGCGGCGCACCAGGCGTCCATCGCGACCGTGGGCGGCAAACTGTTCCGAAAGACCGACGTGGGCGCGATCGTTTTTCGCCACCACCATGACCCCCGACGTCAGTCGGTCGAGGCGATGGACAATTCCAGGGCGTTTGACGCCGCCGACGCCGGACAGACTGTCTCCGCAGTGTGCAAGGAGCGCGTTCACCAATGTACCAGCCTCGCGCCCCGCTCCGGGATGCACCGCCAGCCCGGCCGGTTTGTTGACGACGATCAGATCGTTGTCCTCGTAGAGGATGTTCAGCGGGATGGCTTCCGCCGCCGGCTCGGATGGCAGAGCGTCGGGAACATCCAGCGCGATCTCCTGGCCAAGCAGTATGCGGCGGCTTGGATCGTGAACTGCGGCGCCATCAATCGTGACGTGACCAAGCCGGATCAACGCCTGAATCCGAGACCGGCTCAGGTCACCGGACGCATTGACCAATACGCGATCCAGGCGTTGGCCCGCGCCGGATTGGTCGGCAAGAAACGTCAACCGGGTCATTTTGCCCTAATATCTTGTGCCTCGGCTTGGACTGCTCCGTTGATGAGCGCAAGCGCGGAGCCTTATGTGTGTGCGCAAAGAGCTGAAACGCAAGGAGTTCATGATGGCTGCCGGCAGTGGAGACAGTAGCGAGCGCCACGCGACTGCGCCGGCCAATCCCTATACGCCAAGACAGATTTTCTGGCTCAAGGCGCTAGTGTTTGGAATGAGCGCTTTGATGCTTCTCGGTATTGTCGGCGTCTTCGTGGGCTTTGTCATGGTCGCGCAAGAGGCTGGATCGCAGCAGGGCGCTGCGCCAAAAATCGAACGGGCAAGCGCAGGCCGCTCGCTCGCGGACGCACAACCTAACCCGGCTTCTGCCAAGGCCGGTGTTGGCGTCGATCTACATAATATCGAACTGCCGGCTGGAGCGACTATTGCGTCGATTGCCTTGGCCGGCAATCGGCTCGCCATCCACTATCGCCACAAGAGCGGCGATGGAATTGCGATCGTCGACTGGCCGGGCGGGCAGGTGCTGTCTCACCTCCGTGTCCGCCAGCCAACATCCGTCGCTGGAGAATGAGCCGGGCTTGCATAGCCCGGCTCAAACGCTGATGGCGACTACGACAACTCGACTTCGTAAGCGGCATCTTCGAGCATTGCCCATCGCTCAATCAATGCGATGCGCCGGTCGTCGATATCCCAGATCAGGCTCTCAACCAGTAGAACCGGGCTTCCGACCGAAACACCGAGGTGCTTTGCCACGTCATCCGTTGCGGCGCGCGCGCAAACCCGGTCCCGCGAGCGCTGCGGAATCGCACCGAACTTCTCGATCAGCATCGCGAACAGATTCGTCGGCAGCGGCTCGGTCTTCTGCTGCATGTCGGGGAAGTACTCGACTGGCGTGATTAATCGTTCAAACACGCGAAATCTGCTGTCGCGCTTACAGACACGCGCGGTCCGAACAACGTCGGCTCCGGGATCCAGATCGAGGTCATGCGCTTCAGCGTCGCTCGCCTCACCCTGTTCTTGTCCAATCACCGTCGAGACGGAACCGAGAAAGGAGTCTTCGCCGGTCTCAAGTGATCGGAACCGGCACAGGCGATCCTTGTGAAGGTCCGCCAGGTCGGCGACGAACGTTCCACGTCCCTGTTTCCGGATAATCCAGCCACCGTCTTCAAGCCCTTCCAGAGCCTTTCGAGCGGTTCCAACGCTTACGCCATACTCACGCGCCAAGTCCGACTCACTTGGCAGCACCATGCCCGCAGTCCAGTCTCCCGAACGAATGCGGTCGCGCAGCCGACCGATCAGCTGCACGTATAGAGGACCGGCGTACGTTCGACGTTCGCGACCGGCGGTAGTTGCGGATTCGATTGCCATAATCAGCCCTTTCAGCACGGAACTGACAACTAGTCGTCAGAATCTACACAATTACTTCATATTGTAGAACTTCGCCGTAGCACAACCCAAAATTGTCCGTATTCATTAGATTCGCACACGAATTATTCGATTTCACCAAATCTGAAGACGAATCTGCCTGTAACTACAGAGTTCTAAGGTCAGTCGAACTCAGATGCGAGCTCTCTGAGGCTGTCTGATTTCAAACACTCCGAGAGATGTGACGACGTTTATTGGAGCATGCGATTTAAGCAGATTAATGCTCGCAGGTCAGTGCACCAACGCACGCGCAAGTAGCACTATGAGAGATCGAAATGCTGCACACCCTTCGATCTCTAGAGTACAACGCCCGCTTCAGTTGTGTCGATCAAATTTTTCGCGCATCGCGATTATTTCGTGTGCGATTATTGGCGCACGATACCGACGTCAGCACCCTAATGGACTTGAGCGACTTAGCGCGAAATTTCAACATCCTACGTGACCCTGTTTGCGTAAAGCTTGATTGGTGGCTCGGCAAGACCACAATCGTCGATTTCTGCCGACAACGAAGCGGAGCGTTGGGCCGCAGTCGCGGTTGTTTTCGCTCACGGGCTATTCCGGCCTGACGGCCGGGCCCTCCGCGAGGGCGGCGCAACGCGCCGGGCCGCAGTCGCGGCCTGGGTATCGTCATCGCAGGATAGCCAGCGCTCGAGCCGCGAGCCTGCGAGCGTGCGAACAGCGCAATGAAAGACTCTCGCTCACGGGCTATTCCGGCCTGCGGTCGGGCCCTGCGCGGGCGCGGCGCAACGCGCCGGGCCGCAGTCGCGGCCTGGGTATCGTCATCGCAGGATAGCCAGCGCTCGAGCCGCGAGCCTGCGAGCGTGCGAACAGCGCAGTTAAAGACTCTCGCTCACGGGCTATTCCGACCTGCGGTCGGGCCCTGCGCGGGCGCGGCGCAACGCGCCGGGCCGCAGTCGCGGCCTGGGTATCGTCATCGCAGGATAGCCAGCGCTCGAGCCGCGAGCTTGCGAGCGTGCGAACAGCGCAATTTAAAGACCCGCGAACAGCGCAGTTAAAGACGTGAACTCGATCTGGCCCGACAAACTCTAGCCGTCGCGCGACAGGACGAGGAAGAGCACAAGGCCGACCAGCAGTGCCAAGGCGACGCCGAGGGCAAAGCCTGCAATCTGGCGGTTCGGTGCTTCTTCTTCCTGGGTCTCGTCGGCTCGGAAGACGATCTCAAGCAACGGCGGTTTCACGGGCTCGATGTTATCCGTCGGTGGCAACGGTACATCCTCGGAGGACTGTGACGGTGCCGTGCCTCCGCGATCATCAGATTTGCCGTTAGATCCAGAACTGCCCAATGCCTTACGTCCAGCAATGGCTTCCCATGGCGCAAGAGCCCATCTGCGAACTCCTCGCCATCATACGCGAAGCGGTTTCATTAATCCGTCTCGTCCAAGTTTGAAATACGCGCCATCAGACCGCCACCTGCTGACTTCGCAGCGTCGGCATCATCCGATTGAACCTTTGCGACAAGACGCGGCTTTTGCGTCGTCTTCGTCGCGTCTGCCGGAGTATCATCGTTGGAACTCGCCGGCGTCGCCGCAGGCACGTCCTCTGAGATCCGGTCTCGAAGTGAACGTTTCTGGGATATCGTCTTCTGGCGGCGACTGGCCTCATCGGCCTGCAGAGCAGTGCTTGCCCCCCGGCGCCCGCCAAGCCGTCGGAGTTCATCCATAAAATGCGCGGCCTGCCGCGCCAGCTTTTCGTTCGACGCGACCAACTCCGCACGGAGGCTTCGCACGCGCTCGCGTTCTGAGGTCAATGCCGATTCGAGATACTGGATACGGCCGTTCCGCGGCTGGCGTTGGCCAATCAGCCCTCCTAACCGCGATCCGGATGCATCCTGCTCATCCTCCTCGAACGCTTCGAGCGCGTTCCTAAGGTCCTCGATCTCTCCGTCGCGTGCTGCCAATTGCTGCTGCAGTTCGAGAACCGTCACCGCTTCGACCTCGTCATCGGAAACAGGCCCCGGCTTTGTGAGGTCATTGGCCACTGCATCGCTGTCGCTCGCCGTGAGGCTCTCCGGCAACTCAACCTTCTCGCCGTGCGCGACCAAGCGCTCCCTCAAGTCATCGATTGCCGCGCGCTGCGCCTTGGCTCGTGCCGTCACCCGCCCAAGTTCGGCACGCAGCGCGAGCTCACTATCCCTATCCGCACTTCGTACACCGGCCGCGTTGCGGTACGCCCGCGTCTCGGAGCGCTCGCTCAATTGCTCGATCTCAGCGCGTTGCTTGTCGCCGATGTCAATGGCTTCCTGAAGCGCTCGATAGGCCTTTGCAGACTCGATCCGCAATCGTGCAACTTCGTCTTCACGTTGCTCAAGCGAACGTTGGGCTTCACGAAGGTGGCGTTCGACGTCGGGAACCCGATCGGTGATTGTCTGCTCAAGCACGCGGCGAGCGTTTTCGTTGACTTCCAACGCCGTCTGAAGCTCTTCCACCCGTCCCTTCAAGGCGTGAATCTCGGCATCGCGCCGGTTGACGTCGACGCGCGTGTGCGCTGACGAAACGCGCAGCCGTTCCAACTGAGACCGCAGGTCGTGAATAACAAGCGCACGTTCTGCCCGAAGCCGTCCGTGCTCAGCGCGGATCTCGGCTTCCGTAATAGGCAGCGAGTCCCGAATACGTTCGGTCGTAATGCGAACCGCGCGCGTCCAATACGCTGGCGCAAGCAAAAGGCCAAGAAGTCCTGCGAGCAGGACCCCAAGCCCAACGAGCAGCACCGTTTCGACTGTGATCACAAACTCAAACCCTTGTGTCCCACTGATCGATACCGCGCCATGAACTCAGTCCTGAGCAACCACCACAAAATCGCCGCCGGCCGACCACCATACATTCCGGCCCGGTCCATAACATGCGACATCGGTTGGAGCCCATGCAAATTCGGCATCGTTCCGCTCGCGCCCGAACGGTTGCCCCCAACTCTTACGGCAGATCGCTTAGCGCTCGCAGATTGTCACTCAGGTCAAAACGGATTCCAAGTTGGCCGCCGCGTATATTTCAGGTACCCGACGTTGGCGCCAAACCGAAGCCCCACGCCAGATCTGATCGGTGCAACGGTCACATGCCGCCAAGTCTGAAGCTGCACGCCGACACCGCCAACCAGATAGGCAGAACCCTGGACACCACCAAACCGGTGATACATGTCGCTCGGCCGGCGCAAGTTGTAGACCAGCACCATAACCTTCGAGCCTTCGCCGCCAAAGTCATAGCCGACTGACGGGCCCTGCCAGTACACTTTGCGTCCGCCCCAGCGCTTGGTGAACAAACGGCCTTCGCCATAACGCAGACCGGCAATGAAAGCGCCGCCGGCGTCCTCACCGAGGATGTAACCGTTCGGCCGCCCGCGCTTGCGGAACGTATAAGCCACAGCTTTGGCCAAGCCGCGCGTTACGGCACCGAAGAACTTATGACCGGCATCGACGATTTCGTTTTCCGAGTAGCTATAGCGGTCCTCGGCTCGTTCCACCGGATCCGAATCACGGTCGTCGTACCGGTCCTCGTAACGGCGTGGTGGCGGGCCGTATGAGGG
>JBCDAH010000122.1:0-14438 GCA_039186015.1 Pseudomonadota bacterium | reverse complement strand
CTGACAATGACAGACATCGACCAGCATAGTGGCAAAGCGGAGCCGCGTTCGATATTCTTCCGGTTAGCCAACATGATTGGCGCCGTCACCGCCTCGGTTATTTGTATTGCAGCTATGGCCGGAGGCATCGCACTGTTGCAGGCGCGCGCCGCAGCCGAGGGTTCGGTCAAGAGCAACCCGCCAATCTCTGTAGAAACGGCCCGCTTCACTCGTCAGGCAAGCTACAAGGTGGCACAGACGTTCATCGGCCGCCTTGAGGCAACCCGCGAAACGCGCCTGGCTTTTGAGCTGGGCGGCACCGTCCAGTCCGTCGATGTCGACGAGGGAAACCGCATTGAACGCGGCAGCCGAATCGCGCGCCTTGATACCGCGCGACTCGAAACCCGTCATAGCGAGCTGATCGCCCAGCGCAAGGAACTCGAAGCCAGTCTGGCCCTCGCCCGCGCAACAGCAAAACGCCAATCGACCCTCAAAGATCGCGGGTGGACCGCTGCGCAGAGTTATGACGAGGCGCGGTTCGAGGTTGCGCGGCTAGAGGCGAGTATCGCCCGCATCGATGCGTCCATTGCCACCGTCAAGGTCGACCTCGAGAAATCAAGCCTGAAGGCGCCGTTCTCAGGACGGATTGCAAGTCGCGCAATCGACGAAGGTGCCATTGTCGCTGCTGGAACGCCGGTTGCAACGTTGCTTGAAGACGGCCGTGCCCGCATTCGCGTCGGCTTGTCGCGTGCGTTTGCAGCCGACCTGAAACCCGAAACGCCCTACAAGTTTGCCGCCGGCACGATGACCATCACTGGAAAGCTCGTCGGCACACGACCGGACCTCGAGCCGCAGTCGCGCACCGTAACCGCATTGTTCGAGACGCAAGACCACGCAACTCTGCCGTACGGCGCTGTCGTGTCGCTCAGTGTCAAGCGCACGCTGGATGAACCCGGCGGGTGGGTCCCCCTCGCAGCCTTGAGCGAGGGGCAGAAAGGCGTCTGGTCGCTGTTCACGATCGTGACGAAAGGCGGTCGTGCGATCGTCCGGCGTGAGGCTGTCGAAGTTCTACACGTGGCGGATGCGCAAGCCTATGTAAAGGGCTCGCTTGCCGATGGAACCCGCTTCATCGTCAAAGGTGCGAACCGCGTCACGCCCGGCCAGCGCGTCGCATTATTCGAGCGCCGATAACGTCACAGCAACTCAGCACGCACGAAGCAAACACTTGGCGAGGCGACCCACAATGGCTCTCCTGTACCGCGACCCGCGCCTATTCGCACTGACCATACTCATGATCATCGCAGCCGGCCTGTCTGCGTTCCTCGCCATCGGACGGCAAGAAGACCCAACCATTACGAATCTATTCGCAACGGTCGTGACGCCATTTCCCGGTGCTGATCCAGCCCGTGTCGAAGCGCTGGTGACTGAAAAGATTGAGGCGGAACTCCGCAAGATTCCGGAGATCAACGAGATTTCGTCGACCTCGCGAACCGGCATCTCCGTGATCCAGGTCGAGCTGTCTCAGTTCATAACCGACGAAAAGATCGAACAGACCTGGTCTGAAATCCGTGATGCCCTGGCCGATGCAGCACGCGAACTGCCTGACGGCGTGCCTGACCCGGCATTCGACGACGATCGAGTCGGTGCCTTCACAACCATTAGCGCCCTGTCGATGGCCGGGAACCGAGAGCTCCAACCCGGTACGCTCCGCCGCTACGCCGAGATCCTGCAAGACCGCTTACGCAACGTAACTGGGACTAAACTCGTCCAGTTATATGGCGCCAAAACTGAACAGATTCTCGTAACCATCGACCCGTTGAAGCTCAGCGCCCTCGGCATTTCCGCAGCCGCCGTTTCAGATGCCATATCGAATGCAGATGCAAAGGTACGGGCCGGGCAGATTCGCGGACGCGATGCCGATCTTGTCGTCGAAGTGGACGGCGAGATCAAATCGCTCGACCGTGTCCGGCGCGTCCCCATCCTTACAACGTCGGAAGGCCGGGTTGTCCGCGTCGGAGACGTCGCCACCGTCGTGCGAAGCCTGCGGGAGCCGCCGGCTAGCCTGGCCTATGCGGACGGAAAGCCTGCCGTTCTGATTGCCGCCCGGATGGAGGACGACCTTCAGGTCGATACCTGGGTTGCGCGCGTGAAGCGCGTTCTCACGGCCTTCGAGCCTGAGCTTCCAGCCGGCATCGAGCACCGCTTGCTGTTCGACCAAAGTCAATACACGGCCGACCGCCTCCTCGGTGTTTTGACAAACCTGTTGATCGGCGTCGCGATTGTTGTCGGCGTTCTTTTGATCACCCTGGGTTGGCGATCGGCTTTCATCGTCGCGATTATCATTCCCTTCGCGAGCCTAATCTCGATCTTCGGACTACAGCTTGCTGGAATATCGATTCACCAGATGTCCGTGACCGGGCTCATCGTTGCCCTCGGCCTGTTGGTCGACGCTGGTATCGTGATGGTCGATGACATTCGCCGACGCCTTGCGGCCGGCGTGGAACGCACCGCCGCAGTCGAGGCGGGGATACGTCGGCTGGCCGTTCCGCTACTCGCATCAACAGTCACGACGGCGTTGGCATTCACCCCGATGATCCTGCTACCGGGCCCCGCCGGAGACTTTGTTGGCGCGATTGCATTGGCTGTCGTGATCATGCTGGCGGCGTCGCTGGTGCTCGCACTGACCGTGACGCCGGCACTTGCCGGCTGGATGCTGCCACGCCCGAAAGAACAAGCGCGACCTGACGCGTCTCAGCAGCGTCGCGGTGCATTTTTTGCGACGATGCAGTTTGCGCTCGCACATCCGCGCGTGACGATCCTCGCATCGTTGATTCTACCTGTGATCGGGTTCGGCGCTTTCCCGACCTTGACCGCGCAGTTCTTTCCGGGCGTGGATCGCGATCAGTTTTACATTCAGGTCAAGCTGCCGGAAGGCACGGCAATCGCCGAGACAGATCGCGTCATCAAACGGGCAACAACCATCATCAGGGACTTCGACGGCATCCGCCAGCTCAACTGGGTGATCGGCGAGAATGCACCGGCCTTCTACTACAACATGGTGACGGACCAGGATAACCAGCCGAGCTTTGCCGAAGCCTTGGTGACAACGGTCTCGCCATCGCGCACCGAGGCCATCATTCCTGAGTTGCAACGTCGTCTCGATGCGGTTTTGCCATCGGCCCGGGTAACGGTCCGCGGTCTGGTTCAGGGTCCGCCGGTCAACGCACCGGTTGAGGTCCGTCTTGTCGGTGAAGATCTCGCGGTTTTGCGTCAGCTGGGTGAGCGGGTTCGCAAACTCATGCTCGACATTCCGGAAGTGATTCAGGCGCGAACGCAATTGATCGGCGGTCCGCCAAAAGCGCGCGTCGACTTCGATGAGGAACGCTTGCGGCTGACCGGTCTGACACTCGGCGACGCGGCCCGCGAGCTTGATGTTCGGCTCGAAGGTACGACGGGCGGATCGCTAATCGAGCGGAGCGAAGAACTGCCGGTTCGTGTACGCGTCGGAGCCACGGATCGCGGCTCCGTCGGCGCATTGAGCGCTGTGAATCTGACGCCACCAAACGCAAACGCATCGGCAGCGGAAGGTCGCTATCCCGGCATCCCGCTGACGGCCGTCGGCGACGTCAAGATTGTACCAGCAGAAACGCCAATCTATCGACGAAACGGAGAACGCATCAACACGGTCCAGGGCTTCGTGCACCGCACGGTCCTGCCGGAAGAAGCCCTGCAGAGCGTTCTCGCACGCATGCAGCAGGCCAACTTCACGCTGCCCGACGGCTATCGCATGGAACTGGGCGGCGACAGCGATGCGCGCGACGAGACCATTCGCAATCTTATGGCGTCGATGGGCCTGATCGTCGCCCTCACGATCGCAACAATCGTGTTGACCTTCGGGTCCTACCGTCTTGCCGGTGTGACCATGATCGTCGCCGTGTTGTCGATGGGCCTGAGCCTACTGGCGCTGGCGCTCTTCCGCTATCCCTTCGGCATTCAAGCGGTGATCGGGGTGATTGGCTCGATCGGCGTGTCCATCAACGCCGCGATCATCATCATGACAGCGTTGCAGAACGATGAGCAGGCCGTCGGCGGGGATCGTGTACGCATTGCCGAGATCGTCGTCGCGCAGAGCCGGCACATCATTTCAACGACGCTGACGACGTTTGGCGGCTTCCTGCCGTTGATCCTGGATGGCGGTGGATTTTGGCCACCCTTTGCAATGTCGATTGCCGGCGGCGTACTGCTGTCGACCGTTGTCTCGTTCTACTTCACGCCACCGGTGTTTGCGCTGCTCGCAGCCAATGGTCGATTGAAGCGCGCGTTGCGCCCCATCGCGGACAGTCCGCCGAGCGCTGCAGCCACGTCTCCTGCGGGGTAGAGATTGTCATATCTAGCCGTAGTATCGCCAGCGTCGGGTAATCTCTTGGACGACCTGCTCCGGCGCGCCGTCGAAGGGTTCAAGATCGACAATGATGGTGTCGTCACGCGGCATGCGCCACGGTAACCGCATCAGGAGCCTGTGATACGGCAAGTCTCGCCAATCCGCGATGACGGCTTCGTCCATCGGGCGTGACAGCTTGATCTCGATTTCCTTCACCACAATGGTCCGGATGGCGCGGCTCGTCAGGCGGACATTGGCAATCGACCGCCAGGCGAGCACGCCAAACCCTTCAATGAAAATGCCATACTCGCCGGCGCCCAACCGTGGACGCCCCGTCTCCATCAACGGAAAGAAATAGAACGACGTCACTGCGAAGAATGCCGCAAGGATCATAGCGAGATTGCTACCAGTGCTCACAGTCGCGGCGGTCAACATGATGGCGAGCACGGCGGTAATGATCACGCGAAACGTACCTTTACCCTTGGCGTAACCAACGGCAAAACCAGACGGCGGCTCGCGGACACTCCCAACTGCCGTCATGACGCCTCAACGATCTCGATGCCCACGTCGCTCCAAGCCGGCACGCGCCCCGTATGGTCCAGCACGCGATTGAGACATGCCAAGCCGCGATTACTGCAGGCGGGGTGAGGCCGCACTCGGTTCGATCTGTTTTTGATCATCAATCACTTCCCGCTCGAAGTCCACGGCCATCGGACTTCTCACGATCAGAGGATCATAAATCGTGCCTGAAATTGCGATTGCACTATCACCACGACCCTTCAATTCTTTGGAACTTCTCAGAACCGCTCGTCCAGTCACGCGGCCAGTTCCAAACTTGATCAAGGCATTTCCTGCGACACTGGTATCACCAAACTTCACGATGAACTGCTCACAGAAGGCGCGGCCTTTGGAAACCGTGATCTTCATCTTCAGGTGATCAACGCGGGTCGTACCGCCGTTCATCACCTTGGCACTGATTGGTTTCCCTTGTGGGCTGGCTTGATCTTCCGGCATGTTCAACTGTTTCAGATCGCCGGATACAGTGCCGCCGTCGGGCAAGAAAACCTCGATGGTGCCTTCGAGAGACCGTGCGAAGCCCGCGTAGCGCGTGCCGTAGGTGACCAGATCGACCCGCACCTTGCCGGTACCAGCGACAGGCTGCAGACCGAACATGGCGCCGGTGATTTCGGCTAGGTCGGCATTCTCGAGTTTGCCATGCACCGTGACTTTGGGACGGAGCCGATTGAAATCTATTGAAATCTGGGCTTGCCCTGAGCCTTTGGCCAAGGTCAATTCCGCAAGATGCGCCTTAAGCACGCCCTTGCTTAAGATCAGCGAAGCCGCACTTCGCCCGAGTTTGACCGAGCGGAACCTCAGATCATCGGCTGAGACGCGAATGTCCATGTCGAGTTTGGTGGTGCCTGACCGTTTCAAGACAGCCCACAACGATTCCAGAACGTCGTTCGGTGATGTGTTCCCGACGTCGTCCATAACCACAAACCGCGCGACATCAAGCGTCCCGAAATCCAATGTTCCGCTGAGCTTCGGCCGCGCAGGCGCAACAGTTGCCAACGACAGGGCCCCGCGGGCCTCTTGCCCACCAACCGACAAACGCGCCTCGCGGAACAGCAACGCCGGCTGCGTCCATTTGGTCGAAGCCGACAGCTCAAGCGACTGCTCACCGTTGAGGCCGGCAATCGAAATGCCGAACGCGCGTGCCATTTCCGTGATGCCCGCGGTCCGGAACGTCGCCTGACCTTCGACGCTCGGCGTGTCAGCGGACGTCAGCGCGCCCTTAAAGGCGACTTCAAAGAGTTTCGACTTCATCGACAGGGAAATCGAAGTCCCAACGCGGCCTGTTTTTAAGTTGGTCCCGCCAAAGGCGCCGACGTCCAATGTCAGATCGACCTCGTAGCCCTGCCACTTTCCGCGACCGGAGACGTTGAAACCACCGCCTGGCTTCGGCCGAACGACAAGCGTGCTGGATCTCAATCGGAGACGCTTTTGTGACGGCAGCGCGATCAGAAGGTCGCTGCGCTTCAACGTCAGCGACTTGAAACGGCCCTCACGCAGAACGTTGCGTAATGGCGGCGTGACGCGAATCAAATCAGGCGGGAGACCTTCCTGATAACGAAAGCCGCCGGGACCATGCTGCCGCGCCAGAATATCGAACAGCGCAACTTCGCCATAGGTGAGAACCAGTTCGGAGCTTTTCCCGCTGAGCATAGCCTGACGGGACTTCTCCGTCAGACGTTTGCCGTCTGGAACGAGCAATCCAATGACACCGCTGCGCACGATCAGCCCCGTCGGCTCCTCCCGCAAGGCAACCGGATGCAGGAGCCTGTGATTGCGACGCGACGCGGCTTCAACGGACATGTGGTTGGTTGTTACACCCTCGCGCACGAACCGCAGCACCAGAGGGGTGGACACTCCAAGCACAAGCCAAGTCAACATGACGAGGGTCAGGACAAGCCACCGTCTCGTCGCCTTGGCTCTTGTCATTGGAACCAACACCTCTGCAACAATCCCACCAATGCCCGGTGACACGAAGCGCTCACATACATACCGCGTGTGAGCGCTTCGTAAACCACATTTTGGACCATAGCGTTCAGGACAGCCCGAGTTTATACAGCGCTTCGGACTAGCGCGACCCCCGACATACACCTTTAGGTGCAATGACTATGGAAAAACCGCTCTGGACGCCAGACTCGATCCGTCGGCAGTCTGCAAATCTGACAGATTTCATAAACTGGCTCGCGGCACGCGGAACGGCTCACGTCGAGAACTTCGATCAACTCCACGCCTTTTCCGTCGATCATCCTGAGCGCTTCTGGGAGGCGGTTTGGGATCATTGCGGCGTCGTCGGAGACAAGGGCGAAGCGCCGTTTTTGACCTCAGATGGTAGCCTGAAAAGCACACGCTTTTTTCCCGGCGGACGACTTAACTATGCCGAGACAATCGTCACGCGAATGATCGATGGCGACGCCCTCGTGTTCTGGGGCGAGGACCAGGTGAAACGCCGGGTCAGCGCGAACGAACTCGTCCAGAGTATTGCGCGGTTTGGCGGCCTGCTTGACGAAATTGGCATCGCGCCTGGCGACCGGGTCGCCGCCATGCTGCCGAACATGCCGGAAGCGATCGCGGCTGTGCTTGGCACGGCCGCACGCGGCGCAATCTGGTCCTCCTGCTCACCCGACTTTGGCGCCCAGGGCGTTCTCGATCGCTTCGGCCAGATCAACCCACGCGTTCTACTTGTGTGCGACGGATACATCTATAACGGGAAGCGCATCGACGTCTCCGACAAGGTCGCAAGCGTTGTCTCCAATCTTCCCTCGGTCGAGTGCGTCATCGTCGTGTCCTATCTCGGCCAGGCACGCGAGATGGTCCAAGGCCTGAACCCGAGCCTCGTACAACGCGGTGACGGCACCAGAGCAATGACATGGGACGACGCCGTAGAGACCCGCACGGAAACACGTCCTCAGTTTCAGCCGATGCCGGTTGCGGCTCCGCTGTTTATTATGTTCTCATCGGGCACAACTGGTGTTCCCAAATGTATTGTGCACTCGGCAGGCGGCACGCTTCTCAAACACCTCACGGAGCAGCGCTATCACTCCGACATCAAGCGCGGCGACCACGTCTTCTACTTCACCACGCTCGGATGGATGATGTGGAACTGGCTTGTGACGTGTTTGGGATCCGGTGCACGGCTGATGCTATTCGACGGATCTCCGTTTGCGCCGGGCGGGAACGTACTCTGGGATTATGCTGATAAAGAGCAATTCAGCCATTTCGGAACGTCGGCTAAATACATCGACGCACTCAAGAAAGCAGATATCAAGCCGCGCACAAGCCATCAACTCACAAGTCTCAGGACCATGCTGTCGACCGGCTCTCCGCTCGTCCCGGAGAGCTTCGACTATGTCTATGCAGACATCAAATCGGACGTGCACTTATCGTCGATATCCGGCGGCACAGACATCATCGGGTGTTTCGTGCTTGGCAATCCCATTGGGCCGGTCTATCGCGGTGAGATCCAAGCGAAAGCTCTGGGTTTGTCGCCGGACGTTTTCGATGAGAGCGGCCAACCTCTAGCGCACGGCAAGGGTGAGCTGGTCTGCACGAATGCATTTCCCTCAATGCCGGTTGCCTTTTGGAACGATGATGACGGCACGCGCTATCACAATGCGTACTTCAGCCGCTTCGACGACATTTGGCACCATGGCGACTTCGCAGAATGGACCGAGAATGGCGGGATGATCATTCATGGTCGGTCCGATGCGACCCTGAACCCTGGCGGCGTTCGGATCGGAACCGCCGAGATCTACCGCCAGGTCGAGCAACTGCCCGAAGTCGTCGAAAGCCTGGTCATCGGCCAGCAGTGGGACGGTGATGTGCGCGTTGTCTTGTTCGTGATACTTGCGCAGGGTGCGACACTTGATGACGCCTTGGTCACGCGAATCAAGTCGCAGATTCGCACAGGCGCTTCGCCGCGCCACGTGCCGGCACGCGTTGTTGCCGTCAATGACATTCCGCGGACAAAGTCCGGCAAAATCACCGAACTTGCAGTGCGAGACATCATTCACGGCCGAGATGTCAAAAACAAAGAGGCGCTTGCGAATCCGGAGGCGCTGGACTTGTACCGCGGCATCGCCGAGCTGCAGACTTAGAGCGTTTCGCCCTGAGGCGGTCCTGCGTCGCGGGCTGCACCTCCGACGGGTAGGGATGGTAATGGCGGGCCGAGCAGACTTTGCGCAACAGACTCTGGGCTCAATAGACTTTAGGCCGAACAGTGTTCGGCTAAGCCGCACCTTGCGTGCCGTTCGGATCGAAGCGCAGCACGACGCGCGATCCCACATCTTGCGCTTTGTCTATGATTAATGCGGCGCCGATCGCATTCGCAAGGTCATCGGCCAGCCGAAGGCCGATCCCGCTGCCACCGAAAAAGCCGCCAGTCTGATTATCTTCGGAAACCGGCACCCCGCGCACCATACCCACGCCTGTGTCCGTTACGATGATCTCCGGCGCTTGATCGGCAACGAACTGCGCCGTCAGAACGACAGTCCCCCCGGACGGCGTGAACCGCAGGGCGTTCGCCGTCAAATTGAACAAGATCTGCCTGACGCAGCGCAAGTCAGCTCGGACATCGACGCTATGCCCCTGCACATCCGCCTGCAGGTCGACACCGCGAATCTTCGCCAACGGCGCCATGGTCGAGGCAATCTGCCGACACACACGCGCCAGATCGACATCGATCAGGCTAAGCGGACCAACGACATCGTCTTGGGCACGAGCCGCATCCAATGTAGACGCAACAACCGCAAGCGCATGCAGAGCGCTTTCACGGATATCATCTGCATACTGCACATAGCGTGCGTCGCCGCGCAGATCAGGCGGCGCATCGCGCAACACCTCGGCAAGCGTGACGATGGCACTGAGTGGGGTCCGCAATTCGTGAGCGAGTGTCCGTAAATCAGGAACGATGTCTCGGGATGTCTCAGCATGGGCCACATCGCGCGATGCGGGTGCGATCAAATCCGGTCCGCTGCGCTCCGGCTCTGACCGACGCGCCCCGCCAGGCTGATCGCCATGAACTGCGTGCTTATCAGGCATCTTCGGAGGTCCCACCCTTATGCCTCCTCAATCGGACCGTCGCACAACCTCTCGTAGGCGTCGAAGTTTCACTACGCTCAAAAAACGTGGCACCGTTGTATTGCACATGGCGACGGGCCACGTCACGATCCTGACGATTAAGCAGGATTCGATGCTGACAATTCATGAACAGGAGCCGATCCGATGGAGAACAAGTCGTTCGAGATCCCAGAGAACATGCGGAAGCTGGCGGAGCAGAACATCGAGCAGACGCGCGCCGCCTACCACCAATTCATGGAGATGGCCAAGCAGGCTCAGGATCTCGCCGCAAACTCTCAGGGCGCAATGCTACAGTCGGCGATCGAGATTCAGACGCGCGCCTTGAAGTTTGCCGAGAAAAACACAGAGGCCAGCTTCGAATTCGCAAACGATGTCGCGCGGGCGAAGGATGTTCAGCAGTACGTCGACATCCAGACCCGTTATGCACAAAGGCAGATGCAGGCCTACCAGGAACAGGCGGCTCAGCTTGGTCAGCTGATGTCGGACGTCATGCGCAAGGCTGGTACGTCGCGCTGACGGGCGCGCACAGCACCAGTTTGGTGTGCAATCAGCCGAATAGACCCATACGCAGCGCACCCCGCCGCGTTGTGCGCGTGCAATGTCTGGTCGGTCGCTGGTGTGACCCACGGATCGGCAATCAACGCCCTTGACCTGGCCATCGCTTTCAGGTTTTTTGCGCGCTCGCGGCGGCATGCGTCCGTCGGCAGACAGCATTCCGCTTGGATGGCTTGGCAAAATCAGGCCGCCGCTTTGCGTGCTGAGTACAACGAAAGCCGCCTTAGCTCAGTTGGTTAGAGCGCTAGATTGTGGATCTAGAGGTCCCAGGTTCGATCCCCGGAGGCGGTACCAGACTTCCAACATTTCGTTGCATGGTCACGTTGGTCTTGCTTTGAGACACTTGGATATTGGGTTCGTAAGACCCAATAGAGCGCCAACTGGTTCCAGAAGTCGGGCATCTCGCACATAATCTGATTACTGAAAAATTCGGATTTGATAAATGTGCACACAATACAAGGTCGAAATCCTAGCGACCATTTGTGCAAACACGCCGCGAAACAACCCCGCACACGCTCCATGGCCCGCGCCTCTCCGGAGCAACACGCAACTGGATTTGATCACGCTTGGAACATTCTCGCATGCACCCAATGCGCTGGCACCAGCGGGATCGCAGTTGTAACGCGCTCGGCATCGCACGACCTCGCGTTCTCAAACATGACGGCTGAATACGCAGCCGAATTAACGAACGCGTGCCATTGCCAATGACTGCACGCTCCCCCACCTCTGATGCGACCGAATACGACCCGCGGCAGTACAAGGTCTTGCTCTTCGTCTCGGGTTGTTGAATCGTATGCTGGCTGCCTGCTTCCGGCAGCACAACCTATGGTCCAATCCAGTGACCCTATGCACGACCCACGCTTGTAATGCGGCAGGAGAATTGGCTGCCCGCGGTAAACAAACTGAAGTCCGGACTGGCTTATGGCTCAAACCAGTGGTAAGGGCGGATTGGAAAGCAATTTTGGGTCGTGCCGATACTATCAGTTTATGAAAATTACTTTAGCCTGTCGGGCAACGGAGATAAATCGATGGCGGATTTACGTAGTGCGTGTACTGAGGCATTGGAACCGGGCATCGAGTTGCCATCAGACGACATCATGGAAATAGCACGGAGCCATGAACGCGTCGCATCTGCTTTGCGCGCGCTTGACGCATACGTTGAGGCGTTGTCGCGTTACGATAGTTCAGTCGAACATAATCCTCTTATTGAAATTGAACGTAGTCGGCTTTTAGATACGCGGTCTGAATTGGAGCAGAAGCTGTCCGCGTGTCGTGGCCGGACGATGTCTGAACTCGGTTTTAAGGCGAAGCTTCTGAACGATTTGGTCTCGGACACGGACGACGTGGCCACGCGGCTGACATTGTCCTTGTGCCGGGATCTGGAGCAACTGGAAAATCAGAGCGAATAGCGCTGAGGGCGAGAGTAGAAGTGAGTTACGGTGATTGGCTTCTGGACGACCAGGGTCGGTTCTGGCGCACAGGTTCGCAGCAGCTGAGGCAGGATCTATGGATCTCGCCGTCGCATCCCAACTACAATGAGATGGTCATTCGGAACTTGGGCTTTGTCCGCGTCCGGGCTCTGCCGAGTGGCACCGTTATAACGTTGCGGCCAGAAGTTGTCAGCGATGCGGCCTTGGCTGCCGCCTGCTACTGGCTGGGCGACTTTAAACCATCCCGTGTTGTTGTTGAGCGAACCGGGAGACACCCGCAAACCAACATACTGACGACCGCCAACGCTGCGATCGTTCATATATCCAATCTCACGGTACGATCGCGCCTCAGCCGCCGGCTTACGGAACGTCCGCTTTGCATCCGGCGTGATCAGGCCCCCGCCGAACTCGCGATGCTGATCGAGAAATGGTCAACCTCTGAAGACGTTATCGTCGACCAGCTGGTTGAGATTTCCAACGCGCAACTGAAGTCGCGCCACTTGATTACAAAGCTTGATCAGAGCACCGGCGACGTGCTGTTCGACGCGATCGGCGCTGGCTTAGAGGTTCCTGACAACGCTTTTTTCTCAAGTGGCCCGGACTCCCCGTTGAACCAACAGGCCGATACCGAGTATTGGGCCTGGGCGGAAGAGAACCATCGAAACGCCTTGGTAAACGGCCAAGCCGGCATCAGCCGGATCACAGCAGAGATCTTTTGGCCAGAAACCGGCTGGGTGAAACGCGACTACATTCGACTCCTTCTTCCTTGCGTGACCTTTGGCGGCGAGAGGCGGTTATTCAGCGCCAACTGCACGGTCAAGGCTGCCTGACTCAGTTTCGAGCGACCCGAGAAATGACTGGAGATCCCGCTCGGTCTCGTCACTTTTTAGCCAGAGATAGGCATATCTGACATTGCCCCAATCGCGGTTATTAATGTCAATTGCCCATTCTAAGTTTGCGTATCCATTACGAGGGTAAACGCCTCGATGAACGTTTTGCTCCGACATAAAAGTCACCGTTGTGCGGACATCCCAAACCGCTCTTGCGTAAGCGCGTGCAAACCGCGGCAACAGTTTCACCAGGCCTTTGCCGCGGTAATCCGGTCGGTACCATGCCCCACCCGAGTAAACGCAGCGGCCCGACGTACCCCGAGCGGCAAGGCTCGTAACACGGTAGGCTTCATCCGGATCCGCCATGCGCGCCGGCTCGTCGTAGAACAAGCTCATACTTTCAATCGCATCGGCGCAATTCGTCCCCGTCCAGTCGTAGAGCCGCGCACCCTGCACCGCAACGACATCACCGACACTGTCGCGACCGACCAGGAACAAACAATTATCCGCCGTCAAATCATTGTATCGAACATCAAAGAGTCGAAGGAGCGGAAGCCATGTGTCCGAATTCTGCCGGTTGGCGTCCAGGACTTCTTCTCCGGTTGAGAATGACAGTTTTACGCCAAGATTCCCGGCGAGCCTCTCGGTCGCCAAGAGTACCCGGCCCAATAAGGCGACTGGGCCATGGTTCAGTGTAATTTTGTCGAGCAGCGGAGAACCCGAAAGAGCTTCTGGAGCATCAGAACGGACCGCGATTGGCATTGATACTGGCATTGGCATTCTCCTTATGCGGATGACTGCCAATAAGTGCTGCGCCGATTCGGGTTTGACAAGACATCCTGGTCTTCGGGGTTTTCCCCAAACACTGGGCTGAGAGTTAGTTGTAGGAGTTCGCGTTTCGATGAACGACAATGACGACGGCAGCGCACATGCTTACGTTATTGATCAGCACGTCGGTTACCGAATGCGTTTCGCTCGGGAACGCATGCAATTGAAACCTGAATTCGCTGCAAATGTTCTCGGAATTAGCCTAAGCGAGCTTTTGGATATTGAAGCGGGCCTGAAACGAACATCTCCTGAACTCTTCCTGAAATTCGCCGAGCTGTACGATAGGTCTGCCGGGTGGTTTTTCGTTGGTCTGACCGAGAGCGCATCGGGCGAAAGCTCGAATGAGGACTCAACGGTTATTGATTTCGCACAGGCTCGTTTTGCCAAAAAGGGAAACAATCGGCACTGAGGTACGGTAAGCTCGTGTTTCTATTGAAACTTTCGAAGTTTATGCTCATTCATCCAATCATAATGAAGACATAGAGCAGGAACCGATTCTCCAATATTGAGCACAATGTTCAGCCGGCGCGGATACACGTCGCTGCGGTCCAAGAGCTGCCAGGACCAACCATCCACCTGTTCGGAAGTTATTTATCGCTCACGGCTATTCCTCGCTTCGCTCGGGCCTCCGCAGGGGCGGCGCAACGCGCCGGGCCGCGGTCGCGGCCTGAAACAAGGCTCGACGGCTGGCCCGCGCTTGTTGTTCATCGCTCACGGGCTGTTCCGGCCTGGCGGCCGGGCCCTCCGCGGGGGCGCCGCAACGCGGCGGGCCGCGGTCGCGGCCTG
>JBCDAH010000121.1:0-14572 GCA_039186015.1 Pseudomonadota bacterium | reverse complement strand
GGCCGCTCTGGTTGTTTATCGCTCACAGCTGTTTCAGCCTGTGGTCACCCTCTCAGGATGGCCCGCGCTCGAGCCGCGAGCCTGCGAGCGTGCGAACAGCGCAAGTTAAAGACTCCCGTTCCCACCCGACATGGTTCCCGGACACCATGAAAAGATCTACGCTCTCCGCAATCTGAAGGAGGAGACGTCGTGGCAAAGCTAACCGTTGGCATGATCGGCCTTGGCCTCATGGGCCAGGGCTTCGTGAAACGCCTTGTAACCTCAGGGTTTCCAACACTGGGATTTGACATTGCGCCAGAGAAAGTCGCGCAGGCGGAAGCAATCGGCGTTCAGGCGGCGACGTCACCGGCCGATATGGCGCAAAAGGCGGATGTTATCCTGGTCTGCGTGATGACCAGCCAACAGGTCGCCGAGGTTATCGACGGTCCGAACGGCATTACGGCGGCATCCGCACCACGCACCCAGGTGATCGTGGATCATTCGACGACCGAAATATCCGTGACGCGGCAGCTTGCGCAACGCCTTGCCGGGCCTGAAACGCCAGCATTTGTTGACGCGCCTGTCTCGGGTGGCCCGCCGGCCGCAGAAGCCGGCACGCTCGCGATTATGGCCGGAGGCGAAGTCGCAGCCGTCGACGCTGCCCGCCCTGTGTTGGACAGTCTTGGAACGTTGACGCATATGGGTGCGGCCGGCACCGGGCAGGCGACCAAGCTGGTCAATCAGATCCTGGTTCTCAACAACTTCGTTGTCATGGCGGAAGCGCTGCGCATGGCCGAGGCATTCGGCGTGGAGGCCGAAAAGATCCCTGACGCTCTGGCGAGCGGTTACGCCGGCTCAAACCTCTTGCCGTCGGTGTTCGAGCGCATGGTTCCGCGGGATTGGACGCCCACCGGATATGCCCGGCAGGTGCTCAAGGACCTCGAAATGATCGAAGCCGCCGCCAAGGATCGCAAGTTGGCCATGCCGGTGACGGGGCAGTCGCTTATGCTGTATCGCATGCTGGTCGGTATGGGCCGCGGCGAACGCGACTGTACCGCGGTTTTCGATCTCCTGCCCGAGGGTAACAAGGATGCACCGGCATGACATTGCCGCTTGAAGGTCTGCTCGTGGTTGCGATTGATCAGGCGGTCGCAGCGCCGATGTGTGCACGACGGCTGGCCGATGCCGGCGCACGGGTCATCAAGCTGGAACGTCCGGAAGGTGACTTCGCACGCGGCTACGACAACGTCGCGCGCGGCCAATCGAGCTATTTTGTATGGCTGAACCGCGGGAAAGAGTCCGTCGTCGTCGACCTGCGTCAGGCGGACGACCGTGCGCTGTTTCTGGCGCTGATCGATCGGGCTGACGTGTTTATCCAGAACCTCAAGCCCGGCGCGCTGAACCGCTTGGAGCTTGGCGTACCAAAACTGCGCGACAGAAATCCGGCTCTGATCACATGCGCGATCAGCGGCTATGGCACGACCGGCCCTTATGTGAACCGGAAGGCATACGACCTTTTGATCCAGGCCGAAGCCGGCCTCGCCAGCGTCACCGGCGGTCCCGAAGCCCCCTCGCGCGTCGGCGTGTCGGCTGTCGATATCGCGACCGGCATGTATGCCTACGAAGCCGTGCTGGAAGCCCTGATCTTGCGATCCCGGACCGGGACCGGGTTGGCGATCGACGTCTCGATGTTCGATTGCATGGCGGAGTGGATGGCCGTACCGCTCATCCACGGCCACTACGCGACACCACCGCAGCGGATGGGACTGCGCCACCCTTCTGTCGCTCCATATGGCGTCTTCACCTGTAGCGACGGCGCTCAAGTGCTGATCGCCATTCAGAACGATCGAGAATGGGCACGATTCTGCAAAACCGTGCTGGACGCCCCTGCGCGCGCAACAGATCCGGAGTTCGCAACCAATGTCGCCCGGATCGCCGATCGCCAGGCGACCGATGATCTCGTCCAATCACGGTTTAATGATCTCACGGCAGAGCGTGCCGTCGCGCTGCTCGACGAGGCCGATGTGGCGTTCGGTATGGTTAATGGCGTGAACGACGTCTTGCAGCACCCCTGTCTCCGTCGCATTGAGATCGGCACACCGGACGGGCCGATCGACCTGCCTGCCCCTCCGGTTGCCATAGGCCTGGATAAACCACCTGGTGACGTACCGGCAGTTGGCGCCCACACAGAGGCGGTGCGTCAGGAGTTTCTGGGCTGATCTAAACGGTTAATTTGTCAGCTGCCCCGCCGATGAAGCGTCCTCGATATGTAACGGCGGGCAGGAAATTTGGTGCGCAGCCTCGACATCGGAATTCGCGCGCGATAACCCACACGGGCAAGGTCTCGTTCCGTTTGAGATCTCTCCATCTCGGGCGGTACCGCTTTGCCGTCCGGGCCTCCAGCCCGGCGAGGCGTAGGCACGATTTCATAAGCCGCCGGCCAGGTTGCAGCGACAAAGTGTGGGACGGTTCCAGCTGACTCTGAAGGGCTCCGGCAGGCCCCAGCATCAGGCCCCCAGCATCAGGCCCAACGCATCAGGCCCAAAGCATCAGGACTTTTTATGAAGACCGACACACCGCGCCCGATCCGGCTCAGAGACTACCGCCCGTCCAGTCACCTTATTGACCGGGTCGATCTCGATGTTTCTTTGCATCCCACTGAGACAATCGTTCGTTCTGTATTGAGAGTTCGGCCAAATCCGGCAGCGCGCTCAAGCACCAAGCTGCGTCTTGACGGCGAAAACCTGGAGCTGTTGGACGTCGCGATCGACGGAGAGGTTCTGTCGGACAAGCGCTATGCCCTGACCCAGGACAGTCTCGAGCTGCGCCAGCTTCCAGAGCAACCGTTCAAGCTCGCCATCACGACCAAGATCAATCCGGACGCGAACAAGGCGTTGTCCGGGCTTTACCGGTCCAATGGCGTCTACTGCACCCAGTGCGAAGCCGAAGGCTTCAGGCGCATTACGTACTTTCTCGATCGGCCAGACGTCTTGTCTGTCTATCGGTGTCGCGTGGAAGGCGACCGCACACAGGTTCCGGTCTTGTTGTCGAACGGCAATCCGGTCGAGCGCGGCACGTGCGGCGATCGCAGCCGGCACTACGCCGTTTGGAAAGACCCACATCCAAAGCCCTCCTACCTGTTCGCTCTGGTTGGCGGCAACCTTGCGCCGGTTGCGTCCACGTTCCGCACGGCATCCGGGCGCCACGTCGACCTGACAATCTACTGCGAGCCCGGCAAAGAAGAGCGGTGTGCGTGGGCGATGGACTCCCTCAAGCGTTCCATGGCGTGGGACGAGGAGCGTTACGGGCGCGAGTACGACCTGGACGTCTTCAACATCGTCGCCGTCTCCGACTTCAACATGGGCGCGATGGAGAACAAGGGCCTCAATATCTTCAATGATCGCTTGATCCTGGCATCACCAGAGACTGCGACCGACAGCATGTTCGAAGCCATCGAAGCGGTCGTGGCTCATGAGTACTTCCACAATTGGACGGGCAATCGCATCACCTGCCGGGACTGGTTTCAACTCTGTCTCAAAGAAGGCCTCACAGTTTATCGCGACCAGGAGTTCACATCCGACGAACGCTCGCGCCCCGTACAACGCATTAACGACGTCCGACATCTGCGCGCCTATCAGTTTGCCGAGGATGCCGGCCCGCTCGCGCACCCGGTGCGTCCGGAAAGTTACATAGAAATCAATAACTTTTACACAGCAACTGTATACGAAAAGGGCGCAGAACTTGTCCGCATGATCGAGACTGTCCTCGGATCAGACGGGTTCGCCAAAGGCATGGATCTCTACTTCTCCCGACATGATGGAGAGGCGGCGACTGTCGAAGACTTCATAACCTGTTTTGAAGACGCAACCGACATCAGTCTCAAGCAATTCCGGCTGTGGTACAGTCAGGCGGGCACACCGGAACTACATTGCGCCTTGAGCTTTGATAAAATCAAACAAACGGCACAGCTGACGGTCACGCAAGCCCAACCACCCACGCCCGGCCAGGAGAAGAAGAAGCCGCTCCATATTCCGCTCCGCGTTGGTCTCATCGCGCGCGACGGCAGCGAGCTGCCGCTTGAGTTGGCCGGCAGCGGACCGGTGAGCGACGGCGTGCTTCACGTCACCAAGGCAACGCAGACGTTCAAGCTCACGAACGTGACGCAACGCCCCGTACTTTCGGCACTTCGCGGCTTCTCCGCACCGGTCAAGAATACGTCGCCGCAGTCCGACAAGGATCTGACATTCCTGATCGCATACGACACCGACCCGTTTGCGCGTTGGCAATCGGGCAACGACTACGCCATGCGGGCGCTGATCGCGATGGCGCGCGCGAACACCATGGCCGACGAGCACAAATCGCGCATCGATGCCTTTGCAGACGCCCTGCGCGCGCCGATCAGCGACACCACAGTCTCGGCTGCGTACCGCGCCGAGTTGCTGCGGCTACCGAGTGAGCTGGACATTGCCCGCGAGATCCGACGCAATGTCGATCCCGATGCCGTCCACGCGGCCCGGCGCGCATTTCAGAAGCGTCTTGCCCAACAACTCGGCGAGGAACTGGTCGCGCTCTACGACGACAACCGGGTCACAGAGGCATTCGCACCGACGGCGGAGCAGACAGGGAAAAGATCGCTACGCAACACGGCGTTGGCTCTCTTGGTCGCCCGCAATCGCAAGGACGATCGTGAAACGCTGGCCGCGCACTACGAAACGGCGCGCAATATGACCGATCAACTGCAAGCCCTCTCGCTGTACGCTGTGTCCGGCAACCGCGACCGCACGCGGGTTCTTGACGACTTCTTCGCGAAATGGCGCCACGATCACCTGGTGGTTGACACTTGGTTTTCGGTGCAGGCGATCGCTCCGGCGAGTGCGACACTGGGACGGGTCAAAAAACTCACGAAACACCCGATGTACAGCGCGACAACGCCAAACAAGATCCGAGCGGTCGTCGGGGTGTTCGCAAATCAGAATCCGGTCCAGTTCCATCGTCCGGATGGCGCCGGATACAGCTTCGTGGCTGATCAGGTCCGTGCAATCAACGCCTTCAACCCTCAAGTCGCCGCACGGCTTCTCGGTGCGTTTTCGAGTTGGAGATCGCTGGAGCCGAGCCGCCGCAAGCACGCAAAGGCCGCATTGCAAACCGTTGCCGGAGATCCAACCTTGTCTCGGGACGTGTTCGAGATTGCCACCAAAATACTTGACACATCCGCGAACTGACCATGCGTCGCGTCACCCGGCGCACATCCGATCGAGCGAGGTGTGCACGCAACAGTGCAAAGCGCGACCAACAAGTCACGCTTCGCCGGGCTAAGAATCACCACATTTAATCTCCCTCGACACGCGACTCGAATTTGGTTGAACTGAGCATAGTGATTCGCCGGGGCAGCGGATCGCGCGCACGCGTTACGATTTCGTAAATCATGGGATGGGGAAACGGATGGCGGAAATACTATCCGCCGGTCAGGGGCGGAGCTTTGTCTGCACCCCGAGGTCGGCCGATGCAGGTAGCTTCACAAGTCTGCGTCGGCTGCGGGAGTACTTCGCGCCTTTAACCCGCACCGTACGAAGCCGTCTCCTTGTCCTGGTCTCCATGGCACACATCTGTCTCGTTGCCGTTCTCGCATTGGCCATTGACAGCGCCAATCTCGATAGCCGCCTGGCGCTTGCCCTTTATGGGGCCGTGCTCACGGCACTCGCACTGGCCGTTATTGCGAGCCGTGAAACCCGCTCACACCTCAGCTCAGATTGCGAGACAAGGTGTTCGGCACCGGTCGGCGTCATCGCCGAACCACGGCGCCTGACGACCAGCGACGCCCTGGATCTTCCGCATTCGGTTGCCCGCCTGACCGCACGCATGGGGCACGACCTGCGCACACCTCTCAACGCGGTTATCGGTTTCTCGGACATCATGCGCCACGAGCTTCATGGTCCGATGGGCCACGATCGCTATCGCGAGTATGCCAAACATATCGAGCAAAGCGGCCGCGCATTGCTTGAAGCGACCGAAAGCGCGCTGACGGTTACGCACCTGATGGCGCGTCCCACACAAACAACCGATGCGTTCGCCGAACTCGGCGATGCCCTGCGCAGCGCTGCAATCTCGGGCCACGCGCTGCACCGGCTGCAGATGACACCTGGCAATCAATCATCTCCGACGTTCGTGCGCTGCGACATGGCCCCACTCGTTCAGGCCCTCGCCAGGATATTTCAGGTGCTCGCCGACGGGAACGATACCACCGCACATGTCCGTGCAAGTTGGATAGAGGAGTCCGGCCTGGTGTTTCTGTCGCTTGTCACCGCCGGCGCACCATCAGAGGCAAACGCGAGAAAGACTGACTCCACTGAATTCGCCGCCCCCCCGTATCCTGCGCCGGACGACGATCTCAATTCCTGCCTGGCGCGCGCGTTGTGTGAGCTGCAGGGCATCGAACTCAGCATCGAGCCCATGAGCGATGGCGGCCGACAGGCTAAGATTGCGATCGAGTTGGCCGAACAACAACGATGCTTGTTCGAGACGGAATTCAGCAAGGCGTCGTAGCGGCTGAAATCTTTCAGTTCAGCTCAACAAGCTCTACCCGTCCCCGCCGCGAAATCGACGCCCGAAACGACGGCGGTGACGCCAGTAGCGCAACAGTTTACGTCGCTGTTCGACCGTCAAAACAGCTGCAATCTCCCCAAACGTCCCACCGACATGGTCACTCAGCTGGGATTGCGCGCGTTTAAACGCATCAAAGCGCTCCTGATAGGCGGTGGCATTGAACGCGTCTGCCGAGATGGTCTCCCCGAGCGCTTTGCGGGCGCGCCGCAACGCCTGCCGCAGCTCCCGGAATGTCGCGCGCCGCGTTTCGATCGTTGACAAGACGGCATCCCGGCGGTCCGTCGGCAGCGAATGCGCAAAGCGCTTGATCCGCTCAATCATGTTCGGAGGGCCATGCCGGAACCGCCAGGCCGCACCGATCGCGAAACCGGCAATCAGCAAATTGATCGACAGCGAGACGATCAACAGCCACTTCATCCACCTCGGAGCACCGCGACGCTCTTTGACCGTATTCGGCTCGGTCTCACTCATAGCGTGCCTCCGACAACCCAATCGTCATGATCATCAAGCAGAACAACGACTTGATTCTCCAAACCAAGCGTCTGCGCCAGCGTCTCGATTGCTGGAAGCGACATGCCATCGACCCCGACGTAAACTCCGAAGGTCAAACACACGCCCAACGCAACCGCACCGGCCCAGTTGCCGAACAATGCCGCAGTGCGCCCGGCGTGGTGGGTCGTCCCCATACGGACAACAACCGGTTGCGCCGTCCTGCGGCCGCGAAAGACGCCGTCAGGTCCATCCAACTCTGCCGTTGCGCGGGCCATAATCCGGTCTGTCAAACCGACCGACACAGGCTGTGTCTCCGCATGAGAAAGCAGGTGCTCGAAGTGGCGCTCAGCCGCCACCCGCTTCAAGATCTCTGGATCGCGGGCGAGATCATCGCCGAAGCGCGCACGCACGGCCATGGGCCACCGGGCCGGATCCGCACCATACGCATCCAACATCCGCGCCAACTCTGCCATGTCATTCCGGTTTTCGCGGTTCATAGGTTCAATCTCATCTGTCATGACATTGCAGCATCGGTCTCGAGCAACGACTGCCACTCGTCGGCCAAGATCGCCCGCAGCTTTCGTCGACCGCGAGCTAAAAGAGACTCCAGAGCATCCTCCGAAACCTCCAAAATCTCCGCCACCTCGCGCTGGCTCAACTCATCAAAATGAAACAGGGTTAGCGCAACACGCTGACGATCAGGCAATGCCGAAAGCGCTTCCATAACGCGGTCACTCACATCGTGCTCCGTCAAGGCAACCAATTGCTCCGCTGCAACCGGCATCTCGGGAAGCTCATCGCGAACCTCGAGCCGCTTGGCGCTCCGCAATCGATCAATCGCAAGATTCGCTGCAACACGACCCAGCCACGGGCCCACACCGCGATGATCGACGTCCAACGATCCGGCTGTCCGCCAGAGGCGAAGCAGCGCTTCTTGCGCCACATCCTCAGCCTCAGTCGCATCCCCAAGAAGCCGTCGCGCCCGCGCGAGGACACGCGGCAGGTGGCGATCAACAAGCGCGCGGAACGCACCTGCATCGCCATTTGCAACAGCATCCACCATTGCTGCTTCGTCTGTCGCGCCAGAGTGCTCCACGCGCACCGCCCGTTTCCGAGAGTCCAGATCCCCATCGCGGGGATGGCACACGGTAGAGATCGTGCCATCCCTGTCATCTTCAAGCGCATGGCGCCAGCCAAGCGATCCTATCGGTTGCATGGCCAAACTGCCGGGCTAGAGGCGACGATCGCTATCCGACCGGTCAGGCTGCGGTCCACGACCACGTTCCGGACGATCGTCGTCATCACGCTCCCGCCAGCGCCCGCGACGCGGACCACCAACCTCGTCACGTGTGATCCGACCATCACCGTTCAGGTCCCGGCGCGCAAACCGCTCCTCCGCGTATTTCAGGAACGCATCCCGCGTGACACGTCCGCTCGCGCGGCTGTCGAAGCGATTGAGAAAACGATCCGTGCGGTAGGTAATCATTTCCTTACGGAACGTATCTGCATCCGCTGGATCGAGTGCGTTGTCGTCGTTGCGATCCATGCGGTCAAACCGCTTGTCGACCGCGGCCATGACCTCGTCCTTCGTCACGACGTTGTCGTTGTTCACGTTCGCACGCCGCAGCATTTGAAGCGCTCTCGCGCCACGCCTTGGGCCGTGTCGACCGTGCTTGTGGCCGCGACGGCCATGCGCAAACCTGCGGCCTGGCAGAAGACCGGCATCACGCTTGAGCGCGTCCTGGTCGCGGAGAAACGGCGGAAGATCGGGATCGCTGATCTGGCCATCACCATTCAGATCGCCGCGGCGGAACCGCTCCTCAGCCCTTTGGCGGAACTCCGCCCGTGTCACCTTGCCATCGCGATCCGCATCCGCACGACGGATCCGAAGCATACGGCGCTCCAGTCTGCGATTACCGCGCCAACGCCGGCTCATTCTCTGTTCAAGCCGCGCGGAAACTTCGGTCCGATCAATCACGCCATCGCCGTTCGCATCGAATCTGGCGAAACGCGAACGGGCCCGCGCGAGCGCGTCATCCTTCGTCAGGTCACCGCGAAACCAGCGCCGCCAACGGCCGCGCCGCTCGCCCCGATCATGATCATCGTCGAAGTACCCGCGATCCATGCCGCCGGGACCATCTAGCCATCTTTCGCCACGGTCCGCAAAGGCCGCCCCTGCTCCTACGCCAGCAGCGACGATAATGCCGCCCATGGCAATCCATCCAATCGGTTTCATGAGTATCTCATACTCCTTGTCTTCTTGTCCCCAATCGCTCAGTCAACGAGGACAGACGGCGGTTTCCGTCGCACATTTGTCAGAATGAGCGGAAGCACGGCCGAAAACGCGGCACAGGCCTGTATTTTCTAAAAGAATTTCAGACTCTTAAGTCACTCTGCTTGCGACTGAACAAAGTGATCGAACGCGGCAGCTATTGTTGCCTGCACATCTTTGAGATGCGTCTCGACGTGCGCAAACGTCGGCAGATTGGCGATATCGCAGATCACACGCTTCAGGCCGTCCGGCGCCCGCTCAGGCTCGAACGGCCCATCGAAACACAAACGCAGGATCTGGGTTAGCTCATGCAGCAAGCGCCCTGCTTCGATCAGGTCGGGGCCACGATCGCCGATATGACCGGCACCATCGAGGTTGGATAACGCCTGCAAGGTCGACTGATGCAATACCTCTGGCGTCTTTGCGGCATGCGCCAGCTGCAGGAATTGCGCCGTAAACTCGAGATCAACAAGTCCTCCACGCACCTGTTTGAGATCCCAGATGTTATCCGTGCCCTTTTCCTTCGCGACGCGGGCGCGCATCTCACGAACGTCCCGCGCCAGGCTCTCGCGGTCACGCGGAGACGTCAAAACCGCACCAATCGCAGCTTCGACACGTTTCGCGAGACCGGGATCGCCGGCGACCACGCGGGCGCGTGTCAGCGCCATATGCTCCCAGGTCCAGGCGTCGGACTTTTGATAGGTTTCAAAGCTCGCAAAGCGCACCGCGAGCGGGCCCTTCTGGCCGGATGGGCGCAAACGCATGTCGACATCGTAGAGCTGACCTTCCGCGGTCGGTGCCGAAAGCGCTGTGATCAAGCGCTGTGTCAGCCGCCCAAAGTACTCCGGTACGGTGAGCGGGCGATCCCCGCCCGTCGGAACAGCGTCTGCTGGCGCATCGTAGATCAAGATCAGATCCAAATCCGAGGCCGCCGTCATTTCACCGCCGCCGAGCTTACCCATGGCGATGACAACGCTTTCGCCGCCTGCGATACGACCGTTACGAACGATAAAGTCTTCGACAACCACAGCGTGCAGCTTGGCGATAATCGCCTCAGCCAGGCGCGCATAGGCCAGGCCGGCTTCTGCTGCGGAGATCATGCCGGCAAGAATGCGCACGCCGATCAGGAAGCTCTGCTCGCTCCCCAATATGCGGACCCGATCCAGCGACGTCTGGAGGTCCTCACTGCCGGCCAGGGCCTGATCAAGCAGTGCGGTCAACTCATCTCGCGAGGGTAAGGCATCGCTGATCAACTGCGGATCGAGGACGGCATCCAGAACCCGGCGGCGTCGCCCGAGCACTTCAGCAAGCCGCGGTGCCGAACCCACGATGGTTGCGATCAGACGCAGCAGTGCGGGATTCGCGCGCAGCACCGCAAAGAACTGCACACCAGCCGGGAGTTGCGCCAGCAGGCGGTCAAAGGCAAGCAGCGCCGCATCCGGATCGATCGTGTCCGCGAGCGCTGTCACGAGATGCGGCTGAATAACCGTCAGACGCTCACGAACCGCAGCGCTCCGCGTGGCGCGGTACCGGCCGCGGTGCCAGTTTCCGACAATCTCGATTGCACGTGATGGTTCGGCAAATCCGAGCCGAGACAGTGCCGCAAGCGTATCGGGATCGTCCTGATTGCCGGCAAACACCAGGTTCTGGCCATCCTTTGTGAGCTCGGGAACGTCCTCGAACAACGCCGCATAATGACCCTGCACCGTTTCGAGGGTCTCGCGCAGGTGGGCCTCGAATGCCCCCACCGTATCGAAACCGCAGAAACGCGCGAAACACGCCAGCGCTTCCGGGTCGCGCGGCAGCGTCTGCGTCTGCTCGTCCGCCACCATCTGCAGCCGATGCTCAACCCAGCGAAGCTTTCCGTAAGCGGCCTGGAGTTCATAACGGACATGCGACTCGATCCACCCACGTTCCAGCAAGCGATCGAGTACGGCACACGTCTGGCGCACGCGCAGTTCCGGCTGGCGACCGCCCGCAATGAGCTGCTGCGTTTGCGCGAAGAACTCAATCTCCCGGATACCACCGCGTCCGAGTTTCAGGTTATGTCCCGTCACCGCAATCGCGCCGAACCCGCGATAGGCATGGATCTGGCGCTTCATCGCGTGAATATCGGCAATCGCGGCGAAATCCAGATACTTGCGCCAAATGAATGGTCCGAGTTCGTCAAGGAACGACTGGCCCGCCTCGAAATCGCCGGCAATCACGCGCGCCTTGATCATTGCGGCGCGTTCCCAGTTCTGGCCAACGCTCTCGTAATAACTCAGCGCGGCATTGGTCGACATGGCAACCTGCGTTGCACCCGGGTCCGGCCGCAATCGCAGATCGGTTCGGAAGATGTAGCCGTCGGGCGTCCGCTCCTGCATGTAGCGCACCAGATCACGGGTCATGCGCACAAACAGTTGCTGCGGCTCGATCCCCTCCCGAACGCGGGCCTTGTCGCGATCGAACACAACGATCAGATCGATATCGCTGGAATAGTTGAGCTCGTGGGCCCCGTGCTTGCCCATCGCGAGAACAATGAAACCCGAGCCCGCCTCCGGCGACGTTTCGTCTGTACTCAGCCACTCGCCGCGCGCTGCGGCTGCACGAAACAGATAACGAATGCCGGTTTGAACGGCGCAATCCGCAACCCGTGTCAGCGCCTGCATAACAGCGTCAACCGTCCAGACGCCGCCCAAGTCAGCAAACGCAATCAGCAAGGCCGCTTCGCATTTCAGCTGCCGCGCCTCGCTCATGAGCTGGCGGAAACCAGCGGCGTTGGTTGGGCACGCCTCAGCAAGAGCCCGCAGTTGCAATACGATGTTGTGCAAGCGCACATCCGGATCATCGCGCAGCAAAGACAGGACCAACGCCAGGTCACGATTAACAAGCATGCGCAGATACGGCGATCCGGCATCGATACCGGCCAGAAGGGTAACAACCTCCGCATTGTCCAAGCATGCGATGTCGGCTGCATCGAGGTTAGACTTTGCAGCAGCCGCTTTGAGCTCGGCGACGCGGCTCAGTGCAGCCGCATCAGACCGCGGAGACCTGTCCGATCCAAGGCGCGAAATCAGAGATCCAAAGTTTGTCGTCATCGCACGATGTCCTAGCACGAACCGCCGAACACATCCTGCATAAGCGTGCTCGGCCAGGCTCGATCAAAGCCACGATAGCGCCGATCGATTATGCAATGCGTGCCTGCGGCAGACAAAGAACAACACGCAAACCCGGCTGATTATCTTCCAACCGCACAGTGCCGCCGTGTAGTTCCGCGACGGCGGCAACCAGGCTCAAACCCAAACCAGAGCCAGGCGTACTCCGACTTGTATCGAGGCGGCCAAACCGTTTGAGCGCGTGCGCCCGGTCTTGCTCCGGAATACCCGGTCCACTGTCGGCGACGGCGATCTCAACACCGCTGGCGCGAACGCCTGCGGACAGTTCGATGGACGCCATCGCCGTATCGGCTGCGTACTTGATTGCGTTTTCGACCAGATTGGAGACGGCCTGGGTGATCAGCTGGCGATGGGCCGAAATCGAAACCGGGGTCGAACACGCAACTGCAATGCTGATGCCGCGCTCTTGACCGATTGGCTCGTAGAGATCAGCCACATCGGTCAGAAACTCCATCAGCTCAAAAACTTCAGCCCGCTGCGCCACGGCGCGCGCTTCCAAACGCGCAACCAAAAGGAGGGAATCGAACGTGCGGATCAAGCCGTCAGCATCTTCGATGACGCGCTCGAGCGCCGCGCGTGCGGACTCGGCGCCCGAGGCTTCACCCAGTGCGGCTTCGACACGATTCCGCAATCGGCTGAGCGGCGTTTTGAGATCATGCGCGATGTTGTCGGACACATCTTTGAGGCCGTGCATCAAGCGCTCGATCCGATCGAGCATGCGATTGACCTCGCCTGCCAGCCGATCAATTTCATCGTCCGTGCCGGCCAACCCAAGCCGGTGAGACATGTCGCCGGACATGATCTCACGAATACTCTTCGTCAGCGTGTCCACGCGCCGCCGCATCGCCGTGGCCAGCGCAAAGCCGACGGCCACAACCGCTCCAAGCAGCACACCGACGCCCGCCAAAAACGAAAGCAGGACCCAACGCGCAAATCGACGTGCCGAAGCCATGTCCTTGGCAACAATCACCGCACCGCCCGTGCGCAGCGGTCGCCGGACACCAACAGCCTCGCGCGCCTGCGAGCTGACCGGGCCCTGGCGATAGGTCAGAAGCAGCCGACGCTTGGCGGTGTCGAGCGCCTTGATATCGAGAACGGTCGGGCCAGATAGACGCTGTCCCTGCGCATCCTCCACGATATAGAGCGTTTCTTTTCCGGGATTGGCCTCGACAAGCGCCGCGATGGCCGCCGCACCTGTGCGATCGCCAAAACCGGCGAGGAGCCGCGCTTCAGACTCGAGCGTCGCGATCTGATTTCGTGTGATCTCGTTGGAAAACGCAAAGTAAAGCGCCGCAACGACGCCCGCCGCCAATACGGTCAATAGCGCGGCAAAGAGACCTGCGAGGCGCATGCTGCGCGACCTGATCCGCCAGCTTGCCGACAACGCCGCGGCCGTCTCCTCCCCGACCTCACCCTTCGGATTCATCGCGGATCATGTACCCCGCGCCGCGCACCGTATGCAGCAGCGGTTTATCGAAGCCCTTGTCGATCTTGCCCCGCAAGCGCGAGATGTGAACGTCGATAACATTCGTCTGCGGATCGAAATGATAGTTCCATACGTGCTCAAGCAACATCGTGCGGGTGACGACGTGATTGGCGTTCTTCATGAGAAACTCGAGCAGGCGAAACTCACGCGGCTGAAGCAGGATATCTTGCCCATCGCGGCTCACACGCCGCGCCAGGCGGTCCATGATCAGATCCGCAACTTGATATTGGGTTTGAAGTTGCTCGGGCTGCGGGCGGCGGGTTAACGCCTCAACGCGCGCGAGCAATTCGGAAAAGGCATAGGGCTTGGCCAGATAGTCGTCCCCTCCCGCGCGCAGACCTTCAACGCGATTGTCGACATCGGCGAGAGCAGAGAGAATAAGGACGGGCGGCATAAACGACAGCTGGTCTTTCAAATCCTGGATCAGGGTCAGACCATCGCGCTTCGGCAGCATGCGATCGACAACCAGAACGTCGTAGTTCGTCTCCATGGCCATAGCGAAGCCGTCGTCGCCATTGTAGGCGACATCCGGCTCGTGCCCGCTTTCCCGCAGAGCTTTCACAAGAAAGCCTGCGGCCTCGG
>JBCDAH010000120.1:0-15038 GCA_039186015.1 Pseudomonadota bacterium | reverse complement strand
GCTTATGCCAATCGTCAGGTTGCCTTGTCCCAATTGCTCAGCGCGATGTTGATGGCGCAATTTGCAGGCTTAGTTGGAACCGGCCTGATTGCAAGCTGGTTTGGTTGGCGCATTGCGATTGCGACTGCAACGGGTGTGAGCGCGCTTGCGTTGATCGTGACTGTGTTCGGGCTGCGGCCGCGCAAGGTGGTCCAGCGTCCACCCTTTCGTGTCGCGACCCTCAGGGAGAGTTATGCGGATGTCTTTGCCAACCCGCGTGCGGTTGTTTGCTATACGGCCGTGTTTGTTGAAGGGCTCGCCATCTTCGGCCTCTTACCCCATGTCGCGACAATGCTTGAGGCGCGTGGCGCCGGCGGTATCGCGGAGGCCGGCCTGGTCTTGGCCTGCATGGGAATCGGCGGGCTCATTTTCACGCTCGGCGTGCGCCGGCTGCTCGCGCAACTTGGCGGCATGTTCAATCTGATGCGGGTCGGCGGCATCGTTGCGGCACTTGGATTTGCTGGAATCGCGATGCAGGCTAGTTGGCCGTTCGAGGCTGGCGCGTTTCTTCTCGTCGGCCTCGGGTTCTATGCCGTGCACAACTCTCTGCAGACGCTCGCAACGGAATTGGCGCCTGAGCATCGCGGCTCATCCGTGGCATTGCATGCGTTTTTCTTCTTTCTCGGGCATGCGGCCGGGCCGCCGATCTATTCGCTGAGCTTTGCCGCCATCGGCCAGGCTCAGACGCTTCTCCTTGTCGCTCTGACAGTTTTTGTTGGCGGCTTTGTCCTGGCTGCGGCGCTGAAAGCGCGCTCAGCTTCTGCAGAGTAGTGTTGTGTTTCCGGCTGATGGCGGGCTGAACCGCACGGCGTATGCGGCCCAGGCTGCGCGAACGCGGTCCTATAATCGTTTGATATGTTCGTCGGTGTCCGCAGCATCTGCAACGGCCAGCGCACTCATATTCAGCAGGCCCCGAACGGTTGTTGCCGGCGTTACGATGTGGACGGGCTGCGCGGCGCCAAGAAGAATGGGGCCGATACTGATCCCGCGCGATACGGCCTTTAGCAGATTAAAGGCAATGTTCGCGGCATCGAGTGTTGGCATGATCAGAAGGTTGGCTTGCCCGCTGAGACGTGAGTTCGGAAAGACCTCTTCACGAATGAAAGGATTGATCGCCGCGTCGGCGTGCATCTCACCTTCGACTTCGAGATCTGGCGCCCAGTCAGCCAGTGCGGCCAGGGTTTCGCGCATTTTTGTGGCCGATGCCGTATTCCCTGTGCCGAAACTTGAGTGCGACAGCAGCGCGACTTTGGGCTCAATGCCGAACCGACGCACCTGTGCCGCAGCCAACAGCGTAATCTCCGCTAGTGTCTCGGGATCCGGGTCGTAGCTAACGTAGGTGTCGGCCATAAACAGCGGGCCGCTGCTGAGGATCAGACCGGACACGGTCGAAAAGCCGCGCACGCCGCCACGCCGGCCGATAACCTGTGAGACGTGTCGCAGCTGGGTGTGGTAGCGCCCGACCGCGCCGCAAATCATCGCGTCCGCGTCTCCACGTCTGAGGAGAAGTCCGGCGATCACCGTGGAACCGGCACGAACAACACGTCGCGCATGGCCTGGTCCGACTCCAAGTCGCTCGACAAGGCGGTGGTATTCTTCAAAGAACTGAGGAATGCGCGGATCATTGTCCTGATCGCAAATGTCGAAGTCGTCGCCTTCGCGCATGCGCAGACCAAGATGATTGATCATCCGCCGGATATGATCGCGCCGGCCAACCAGTATCGGGCGCGCAATCCGCTCCTGGGCGACCCGGAATGCCGCCTGAAGGACATAGGGATGTTCCCCCTCCGCGTAGGCAAGACGCTTGGCCGTTTCGCGAGACGCGCGTCTCGATCGGTCAAATATCGGCTTCATGACAAAGCCGGACCGATAAACGAACCCTTCGAGTTTCATCCGATAGGCGTCAAAATCTTCGAGAGGTTGAGATGCAACTCCGGTGTCCATTGCGGCTTCCGCGACGGCGGGTGCAATCTTCATAATCAGGCGCGGATCGAACGGCTTTGGCAGAATATAGTCCGGGCCGAAAATGAGGCTTTCGGCTCCGTAGGCCTGCAGGACGACGTCTGAGGCTTCCTCTTCCGCAATGCTGGCCAGGGCAACAACGGCCGCCTTCTTCATCTCGTCATTGATCTCACTTGCGCCGACATCCAGCGCGCCGCGAAAGATGAACGGGAAGCAAAGGACGTTGTTGATCTGATTGGGGTAGTCGGTCCGGCCCGATGCCATAACCGCGTCATCGCGTACGGCTTTGACGTCTTCCGGCATGATTTCTGGTGTTGGATTGGCGAGCGCAAAGATGAGAGGCGATGGCGCCATCTTGGCGACCATCTCACGCGAGACGATCCCGCCGGCGGAAAGGCCGAGAAACACGTCGGCGCCATCCATGACTTCGGTCAGGTGTCGCGCCGCCGTGTCTTGGGCGAACGGTTCCTTGTACGGGTCCATCAATGCCGTCCGCCCTTTGTAGACGACACCTTCAATGTCCGCGACAGTCACGTTCTCGCGCTTGAGCCCAAGCGCTACCAGCAGGTTGAGGCAGGCCAGCGCGGCTGCGCCGGCACCGGAACAGACGAGGCGCACATCGTCGAGCGATTTGCCGACGACCTTAAGCCCGTTTAAAATACCGGCGGCAACGACGATTGCCGTTCCGTGCTGGTCGTCATGAAAGACCGGAATTTTCATCCGCGCTTTCAAAAGGCGTTCAATCTCGAAGCACTCCGGTGCCTTTATGTCTTCGAGATTGATGCCGCCGAACGTCGGTTCGAGTGCGGCAACCGCCTCGACAAAGCGCTCCGCATCCGTTTCGCCGACTTCGATATCGAAGCAGTCGAGGCCCGCGAACTTTTTGAAGAGAACGCCCTTGCCCTCCATCACAGGTTTGGATGCCAGGGGACCAATGTTGCCGAGCCCAAGCACCGCCGTGCCGTTTGTGATGACACCGACAAGATTTCCGCGCGCTGTCAGTCGGGAGACTTGGGCCGGATCCTCGGCGATCGCCGTGCAGGCGTGCGCGACGCCGGGCGAATAGGCGAGGGCCAGGTCGTTTTGGTTTGCGACCGGCTTTGTCGGCTGGATCGCGATTTTCCCGGGCGGGTCGGCCTCGTGGTAAGCGAGGGCGTCGCGTTTGATGTCAGAAGAAGGCATGAGCTCGTTCGCCTATCGAGAGGGAGATGCCGGCGCTCGCGGATGAAAGGCCGTGCTGGTGTGTGGTGTGCGCTCAGTTACGACCGGGCTTCGATGATGCCGGTTTGTAGAAGCTCGTTGATCTGAGCCTCGTCGTATCCCAATTCGCGACGCAAGACATCGACCGTGTCTTGCCCCAGGCGTGGGGGTGGACGGTGATTGGTGGTGTCGTGGTCGGCAAAGCGAATGGGGTTTGCGACAACGTCCAGCGGGCCGTGGTTGGCGTGCTCCAATGTGCGCCGCATCGCGCGATGCTTGATTTGCGGGTCGGCGAACACGTGATCGATGGTGTTGATCGGACCACACGGTACGGCTGCCTGCTCTAACGATGTCATCCAGTCTGCCGATGTGCGTGTCGCCATAATGTGTGCGATCTGCGGGATGAGTTCCCCACGATTGATAATGCGTGCCGCATTTGTGCGGTACTTGGAGTCCTCAGCGAGTTCCGGCTTGCCGGCGACCTCGCAGAATCGCGCAAACTGTCCATCATTACCGACCGCGAGAACGATGTGCCCATCTTGGGTTGCGAAGGCCTCGTACGGCACGACGGTTGGGTGCGCGTTGCCCAGCCGGCCAGGTGGCACGCCACTCGCGAGGTAGCTGGTAGCCTGGTTTGCCAATGTGGAGACGGTGCAGTCGAGCAATGCGACATCAATGCGTGCGCCTTCTCCGGTTTTCGCGCGCCGATACAAGGCGGCCAGAATTGCGGTTAGGGCGTTCATGCCGGACATCTGGTCGGAAATCGCAACGCCGGCTTTCATCGGGCCGGCACCCGGGCTGCCGTCGGGCGTGCCCGTAACACTCATAAAGCCGCCCATGGCCTGAACCAGAAAGTCGTAGCCGGCGCGTTTGGCGTACGGGCCATCCTGGCCGAACCCGGTGATCGAGCAATAGATCAGCGACGGGTTGACCTCGCTGAGACTCTCATAGTCCAGCCCGTACTTCGCGAGGCCGCCGACCTTGAAGTTCTCGAGCACGACGTCCGCCCATTTGGCCAGCTTGCGAACCAACGCCGCTCCCTCAGGTTTGGTGATGTCGATTGCGATCGAACGCTTGCCGCGGTTGGCGCACATGTAGTAGGCGGCAAGGCCGGGATCACCATCAGACGGCTCGACGGCGTAGGGCGGGGCCCATCCGCGCGTATCGTCGCCGGTACCGGGACGCTCAACCTTGACAACGTCGGCACCGAGGTCCGCCAAGTATTGCCCGGCGAGCGGCCCGGCGAGAATACGCGAAAGATCCAGGACGCGAACGTCGGCTAAGGGTGGACTCATGATGTGATGGCTCTCCCACATTGACGGGCATGGTTCGCCCACTGTTCATTTTGCCAGCGTATCGCATGCTGTCCGCCGGCCACTAATCATTTCCGTATCGGCTGGATGCGTTCCTCACCTGCGCTCAATAGCGCAACTTGGCCGTGATACTGCAGGCGAAGAGTTTGAACACAAAACGAGTGGCGCAGACAGACGGCTAGGTACCGGTTGCAGCGGATGAAGCCGGATGAGGTCTTGGCAGATAAGGTCTTGGCAAACGTCCACGACCATCCCCATTCGCGTGAATTGCCCATCTGACGCGACCGTAGACTGGACGCCGGCTGCTAGTATCGCAGAGTCGCAGGCAACTGCTCAACGGCCTGATGTTGCACTTCCGTTCAGATCTGTGTGACGTTCGCCAGACCTTTTCTATCGTCAGATGACCTTTTCCATCGTCAGATGCAGGAGCCGCAATGGCGTTCGACAAAACCCGACTTGTACATATGCAGCGCGGCGACTCCAGCCAACTCCGTCGGCCTGTCAATCCACCAATTGTGCGGGCGTCGACTGTTCTGTTTCGCGATGTCGAGACCTTGCTGGACACGCGGCGGCGCTCAAACGCCGGGGAACGCGTGTTTCGCTACGGCGTTCAAGGCACGCCGACGTCGTTTCAACTGGAAGAAGCCATTACGGAAATCGAAGGCGGCCACGGCACGTTGCTGTTCTCCAGTGGGCTTGCAGCTGTCGCGCACCCGTTTCTGTCGATCCTGCGCCCCGGTGATCACCTGCTTCTTGCGGACACGATTTACGGTCCGGCCCGTGACATTGCCGAGCAGTACCTGCCTGAGCGCGGGGTCAACTGCGAATTCTACGCTGGCGGGCACGAAACGGTTGCACGCTTGCTCCGCCCGGAAACGCGGATGGTCTACCTCGACAACCCCGGATCGATCGTTTTCGATGTTCAGGACGTTCCAGCTCTTGCGGCGTTGCTGGAGGGGCGCAACACCCTTCTTGTTGTCGACAATACGTGGGGTGCGCCTGGGCTATACCGACCGCTGACGCTTGGTGCCGATATCTCCGTTGTCGCCGTGACCAAGTACATCGCCGGCCATTCCGACCTTATGATGGGTTCCGTGACGGCCAATGCACGGTGCTTTGATCGATTGCGCCGTGACAACGATCTGCTCGGGCATACGGCGAACCCGGAGGATGCCTACCTGGCCTTGCGCGGGCTTCGCACGGCCGCTGCGCGCCTGGCGATGCACGCAGATCATGCCCGGACTGTTGCGGATTGGCTGATGCAGCAACCGCAAGTCGAAGCCGTTCTGTATCCGCCGCGGGAAGGCGATCCAGGTCATCACCTCTGGGCGCGCGATTTTGAAGGCGCCAATGGACTGCTATCCGTCGTCTTCCGCGACGGCATATCGCAGGCTGATGTTAACCGCTGTGTCGACCAACTGAAGCTTTTTGGCCTTGGGGCGTCGTGGGGTGGGTTCGAGAGCCTGGTGATGGTCTATGGCAACGTTCCCGGATGGTCGGGCGGTCGTGTTATGCGCCTGCATATCGGCTTGGAAAATCCGGCCGATCTGATTGGGGATCTGGCGCAGGGCTTTGCGGCGATGTGACACGATCGTCACCATTTTCGCGTTGCGGGCCTATCCGATGTGATCGGTTACGGTATACCGGGCGATCAGGGGCGTGCGTGATCGTCAGTATGAGTGTGAATTCTTCCGACCGGAGGCCGCGGCAATGAAGATTTGTATGATTGGGGCTGGGTATGTCGGGCTCGTCTCGGCGGCGTGCTTTTCGGAGTTCGGATGGACCGTCACCTGCGTCGATACCGATGCAAACCGGGTGGACATGCTGAACCGCGGCGAATGTCCGATTTTCGAGCCCGGCCTGGACGACCTCATGAACCGGAATGCCAAGGCCGGCCGCCTCATCTTTACGGGTGACCTCGCGGCGGCGGCTTCGGAAGCCGACGTTGTCTTTATCGCCGTGGGAACGCCGATGCGCCGGGGCGACGGGCATGCGGATCTCACCTATGTCTTCCAGGCGGTCGCTGACGTTGCGCCGCATCTCAGTGGTTTCACCGTCGTCACAACGAAGTCGACAGTGCCGGTCGGGACGAGCCGGGCGATTGAGCAAAAGCTGCGGGAGTTGCGTCCGGACGGCGATTTCGCAGTTTGCTCGAACCCCGAATTCCTGCGCGAAGGTTCGGCAATTCTGGACTTCACCCATCCTGATCGTGTTCTCATCGGCGCCGATGACACGCGCGCTGAGGCAGTGTTGGGCAAACTGTATGGTCCGTTATCGTTGCGGAATGCGCCCGTCGTCTTCGTCTCGCGCGAAGCGGCGGAACTCGCGAAGTACGCCGCCAACGCGTTTCTCGCCATGAAGATCAGCTTCATTAACGAAGTCGCGGATCTGTGCGAGGCCGTTGGGGCTAATGTCAAAGAGGTTGCGGACGCCATCGGGCGCGATGGCCGGATCGGGGATAAGTTCCTGCACCCTGGCCCGGGGTATGGCGGCTCGTGCTTCCCGAAGGATGTCTCAGCCCTAATCAAAACGGCCCAGGATGCCGGCGTGCCGTTGAGCCTGATCGAACAGGTCGAAACCGTGAACGCCACGCGCAAACGTGACATGGCACGGCGCGTGGTCGAGGAAATGGGCGGTGACGTCAACGGTAAGACGATCGGTATCTTCGGCGTGACATTCAAGCCGAATACCGACGACATGCGCGAGGCGCCGAGCCTGAACATTCTGCCGGCGCTGAAAGCTCAGGGTGCGCATGTGCAAGCCTACGATCCCGAGGGTATGGAGAATGCGCGCGACATGCTGGAGGGCATCACGTGGACGGATAGCGCGCTTGGTGCAGCCGAAGGCGCGGATGCCGTTGTTGTTGTCACGGAGTGGAATGAGTTTCGCGGGCTCAACCTGGCGGATGTGAAGGCGCGGATGCGCGGCAACGTCCTCGTTGATTTGCGCAACATCTATGCGCGCGACCTGGCGGAACAGCAGGGGTTCCGGTACCGCGGCGTCGGGCGATAACAGGGGTTCCGTTCGACACCGCTTTACGACACGCGTCGCAGATCATTGTCCTGGCACGTTGCGTTCGAATTTGGGTCACGGTTGTGCCCCATCGGCTTGCAACAGCTCTCGCCATCGTAGCTCAGCTCTGCAGGGAACGGGGAGGATTTGATATGCGATTAATGCTTTTCGTGGGTGTCTGCGTCGCGGCTAGCCAGATTGCGACCGGTAGGGCCGTCGCACAAAGCAATCAGCCGCCGGCGACGGGCGCGCCAGGTGTCGTCACCGACGGCTCAAGCAATACGACGGTTGGCGGGGCCGCGGCCGCGCGCAGCGGAGACCGGACGACAAGTGGTTCCGCTGTCGTCGGCGGATCGAAGAATGTCTTCATCAACGGGAAGCCTGCCGCGCGCGTGGGGGACCGGACCAATTGCGGCGGCGTTGCGATTTCCGGCAGCAGCAATGTTTTCGTCAACGGCAAACCTCTCGTGCGTTCCGGTGATCTGACGACCGGGTGCAACTAACAGGGTGCAACTCAAAAGCGTCCGATCCTACAGGTTGCGCGTCGTATAGGAGTGAGCGGAGCGTGGTGACTATGTTGCGAGTTCGCGCCGTCCGGCTGGCGATGATTGTCTACTTCTTAGTAAGTATGGTCAGCTCATCGGCCTGGGCGAAAGAGCCTTCGGCGGAGCTCAAAAACCTACGGGCGATCTCTGCCGACTTCTATCAGGCCGGCGCCTACACCGAAGCCTTGATGTTTGCACAACAGGCGTTGGCCAAGACCATTGAGGAGTTCGGCGCAGAATCGCAGGAAGCGGCGATCTGGACCTACAGTTTGGGATTTGTCGCCGACAAGGCCGGGCGCAACGACGTTGCGATCGAAAGCTATCTGAGTTCGGTTAAAACCCGCGAAAAGGTCTACGGACCAGACAGTGCGAGCACGGCGCAGGCATTAGAGAAGCTTGGCGCCGCATACCTGCGCGATGGTCAGTTAGGGCCCGCACGGACGGCCTTCCTCCGCGTTTTGAAAATCCGCAACGACATTCTTCCCGGGCAATCCCATCCGTTTTCCGCAACCGCGCTCGCGCACGTCGCGAGCGTCGATCTGGCTGAAGGCAAGGTGCAGCCGGCACTCGCGCGGTTCCGACAGGCTGTCACGCTACTCGGCAAGGAAGATCTTACTGTTCTGGCAAAAGAGTATCAGCGTCAGGTTGTGGCGCGGAAGCGCTTCGCGTTCGTCGGGCTGGCGCGCGCGGCTATGATGGCAACGTCGCAGTCGGGCGCAGATCGGACCGCGTTGTTCGCAGAGGGCTTCCAGGCGGCGCAGCTTGCGTGGCGGACATCGGCTGCAGCTGCGATCGCGAAAATGTCGGCAAGGCTCGGCGCTGGCGATACGCCTTTGGCGCGGGATGTCCGTACCGTCGACGATATCGCAAGGCGTTTGGAAACGCTCAACGACCAGGACATGAAGCTGCTTGCGGACTGGAGCAAGACAACCAACGCGAATCCCGAGTACGTTGCCGCTCGGGATGCCATGACCAAGCTCAGTCTGGAACGTCAGCGTGGCGCGCAGCCCTATTTCAAAAGGCAGATGCAGCTCACGCAAGAGATCACGAAACTTAACAAGACCTGTCCGCCAGGCCAGAAAAAACCAGGATGCGAAGGCAGTCTGGAAAAGCTCAACGCTTTGGCTAAGGAACTGTCTGAGTTGGCGCGCAAGTCGCAGGCCGCCCAGGGCAATCCGCAAGCCATCGTAGCCGCGTCCAAGCGCCTGCAAGCGGCCGAGGCGGCGCTTCCCGGTTACGCCGTTTTTAAAGCGACACGCGACCGTCTGCTGACGGAGAAGTTTGCGTTCGAGCAGCAGTTGCGCGAATTGCGTAAAGTGGTTGCCGGCCGATACCCGGCCTACAAAGCGCTTGTTGACCCGCAGCCGCTGTCTCCGCGACGGGTTCAGGAGATCCTTGGCGGCAGCGAAGCGCTGGTGCTGCTGCTGTCGGGCGAGAAACGCAGTTATGTCTGGGCAATCACGCGCGATCAGGTTGCCTGGTCCGAAATCAAGGCGACCGCTGCGGATATCGCCGCCGATGTCGCAGAGTTGCGCAAGGCGCTCGATCCGCTTGCGGCGCAAAAGTCCGGCGTGGCGACACCATTTGATCTCAACCGCGCGCACAAGCTCTACAAGCTGGTGTTCGGCGGCGTTGAATCGGCCCTGACCGGCAAAACCCATCTCGTCTTTATACCGACCGGCCCGATGACGAGTTTGCCGCCCCAAGTGCTGGTCACGCGTCCGCCGGCTGCCGGTCTCACGTCTGAGCGTGCGCTGCGGGAGGCGGCCTGGCTTATCCGGCGGACGGCGTTGAGCATCTTGCCGTCGGTGCAGAGTTTGGAGGCGCTGCGTCGTCTCGCCCCTCAGAGCGGAGCCAGTCGCGCGTTCATCGGCATCGGGGACCCGGCACTTGTTGGGCCCAATGCTTTACCGAAACCTGCGCGGGGCAAGCCGTCGAATGCTGTCGTGGCATCACGCGGCGCAACGAACGCATCATTCTACCGCGGCAATCTCGCGAACGTGCGGGCAGTTCGTGCGTTGACGCCATTGCCCGATACAGCCCAGGAGCTGCAAGCGATTGCGCGCGTTCTCGGCGCGGGACCCGACGACGTGCTGTTGCGCAACGAGGCCCGTGAGTCGATCATCAAAAGCCGACCGCTGAAGTCCTATCGAGTGGTGCACTTTGCGACGCATGGCTTGGTTTCCGGCGAACTCAGCGGGCTGGCGGAACCGGCACTGGTCCTGACACCGCCTGAGCAACCGACCGCTGAGGACGATGGCTTGTTGACCGCGTCCGAGATCGTCACCCTGTCTCTCGACGCAGACTGGGTCGTCCTGTCAGCGTGCAACACCGCGGCCGGTGATGACATCGGTGCGGAGGCGCTCTCAGGTCTCGCGAGAGCCTTTTTCTTTGCCGGCGCGCGGGCATTGTTGGTGTCGCACTGGTCGGTTTTCTCTGATGCCGCCGTCAAACTTACCACGACCGCGTTTGGTGCCCTGCGCCGGAGCCAAGAACGTGGAAAGCCGATCGGTCGTGCGGAGGCCCTGCGCCAATCGATGCTTGCGCTAGTCGACGACGGCAGACCGCCAGCGTACTGGGCACCGTTCGTCGTTGTCGGTGACGGCGGACGTTGATCGAGATCGTGGTGTGATCTTAATCGTCCCCTAGGCCGTCGCAGGATGCCGGCGCGACCGCGCGTCAATGCGCTGCCTTTGCGTGATCGCCAGGCGGGGCCTATTCTCCTGGCCCCGATCTTTGTTGGCGAGATACGATGCCCCCTGCTTCACTACCGGCTTCAGTCGACGAAATCCGTGATGCCCTGACCCGTGGTGGCTATTTGCCCGACGATGCCATTGCGACCAGCGTCTTTCTTGCGCTGAAACTGGGCCGCCCGATTTTGCTCGAAGGTGAGGCCGGTGTCGGCAAGACCGAAATCGCACGTGTGTTGGCTGCGGTCCTCGGGCGTACATTGGTGCGTCTGCAGTGTTATGAAGGCCTGGATCTCGCCAATGCCGCCTACGATTGGAACGTGGCGCGACAGCTGATTCACATCCGCGCAGCCGAGGCCGCGGGGCAGACCGGGAGCGCGGCCGCTCTGGAGGCTGATCTCTACACGCCGAACTATCTGCTGGAACGACCTCTACTGCGCGCGATCGAATTGTGTCGTACCGGACCACCACCTGTCTTGCTGATTGACGAACTCGATCGCGCTGATGAGCCGTTTGAGGCGTTTCTGCTGGAGTTTTTGGCCGACTATCAAATCACGATCCCTGAGCTTGGAACGATCAAAACCGAAACGCCGCCAATCACGATCCTCACGTCCAATCGCACGCGCGAAGTGCACGATGCCGTGCGTCGGCGCTGCTTCTATCTCTGGGTGGACTTTCCATCGGCGGAGCGCGAGCTGGAGATTTTGAAGCTCAAGGTTCCCGACGCATCGGCCGCGCTGGCGGAGCAGATCGTTGGGTTCGTCCAGCAGATCCGCGAGATGGATCTCTACAAGAACCCCGGCATCGCTGAGACGATCAATTGGGCGCAAGCGCTGACGGCCCTGAACGCTGTGGCGCTCAATCCGGAGGCCGTGCAGTCGACGCTTGGGACATTGCTGAAGTACCAGGACGACATTGCTCAGCTGCAAGGCAGCGAGGCGGCCCGTGTGCTGCAGAATTTGAAAAGTGATGCACAACAGGCCGTTCCAACATCCTAAGCGGTCGGCCAGTTTCGGAGGGCTCTCGTGATCAAACCAGGCCGAAACATCGCGATGAAGGTGCCGCAGTTTCGCTGGGAGGAGACCGTCGCGTTTTATCGAGACCACGTCGGCCTTCCGGTAACGCGAACGGAGGCAAACACTGTAGCTTTCGCATTTGGAGACGTGACCTTGTGGATTGATCGCATCGCAACACAAAGCCAGACGGACATCTGGCTGGAGTTAATTGCCGATGATCCCGACGGTGCGTTGGCCGACCTTGGCACTCCGAAACGCAACGAATTGGAGCCGCTCGACGGCGTGACGGGGCACTGGACGTCCGATCCTGCCGGCACCGTACTTCTCGTGCGACGGGACACGGCTGATGGTGGCTGACCATCCGGCAGCTGAAGGCCACGGATCGGCGCGCCCCGCTGCGAACATCGCGATCGGGCGTGCCGACGGCGGCCGGATGGCGGAGAACATCATGCACTTCGCGCGCCTGTTGCGCGCTGCGGGTTTGCGGATTGGTCCCGATCGCACGGCCCTGGCGACCGAGGCCGTGATGGCGACAGGGCTTGACGATCCAAGACGTCTGTATTGGACGCTGCATGCGTCGTTCGTGACGCGGCGGTCGGACCGCGAAATCTTTAATCAGGCGTTCGTTATGTTCTGGAAGGACCCGGGATATCTCGAGCAAATGCTCTCGCTCGTCGTGCCGTCGCTGAGAGGCAATGTGGAGGCAAGCGATCGCGCCTTGTCGCGGCGGCTCTCCGAAAGTTTGTTTCGCCGGGGTGATGCGCCGCCGGCCCGACCGGAAGATCAGGTTGAGATTGATGCGCGCGGGACGTTTTCGCAGTCGGAGACCTTTCAAACCAAAGATTTCGAAGAAATGAGCGCGGCCGAGCTTGCGGTGGCGCGACAGGCGATCCGACAGCTGATTCTGCCGTTCGACAGGATCAAGACACGGCGATATCGTCCGTCGTCGCGCCGGGATCGGCTCGACCTGCGCGCTGTTCTCCGCGAGTCGGTGCGCCGCACACCGGGCGACCTCCAGCCACAGTGGGCGGCACGAATGGTGCGCCGGCCCCCGTTGGTGATTCTGGCCGATGTCTCCGGCAGCATGGAAACATACGCGCGCATCTTGCTGCACTTTGTGCACGCACTGACAAATGACCGCGACCGGGTTTCCGTGTTCCTGTTCGCTATGCGCTTGTCGAACATTACGCGGTTGCTGCGGAACCGCGATCCCGATGTTGCGATTTCAGAGGTGGGACGCCGCGTCACCGATTGGTCCGGTGGAACGCGGATCGGTACGGCGCTTGGCGAATTCAACCGGCTGTGGGCGCGCCGCGTCCTGGGGCAGAACGCAACAGTCTTGATGATATCCGATGGTCTTGATCGGGATGGTGCGGACGGGCTTGAGCCCGCGGTGCGTCGTCTGCGCGCAAACTGCCGACGGCTGATTTGGCTTAATCCGCTTATGCGGTACGAGTCGTATGCCCCCATTGCACAGGGTGCCGAGGTGCTGGCGCAGTACGCGCACGAACAGCGGGCGTGCCATAACCTCGCGAGCCTCAAGGCACTCGCAGGCGCGCTGGGCCGGGGATCATGATGCTTTGATCTGGCTGATAGATGGTGTTGTGATGCATTGTCCAGCAAACTACGCGTCGTCGACCTCAGCCAAGGGAATCCCGAATGCTGCCCAGTCAACGTCATCTGTTCGATATCCCACGTGATGTCGCCTATCTGTCCGCAGCCTCTTACAGTCCGCTGCCGAATGCCGTAGTCTCGGCCGGGCGTGACGGTGTCGCCCGCAAGGCGCGGCCCTGGTTGATGGGACAGGATTTTCGATCTGAGCAAAACGAGCGGGCGCGGGCCGCTGCAGCCCGATTGATCAATGCCAACGTGGAAGATGTCGCGCTGATCCCGTCGGTCAGCTACGGCTTTGCGACGGCCGCGCAATTGTTGCCGCCGGATCCCGGCTCTCGGGTTCTCGTCTTGCGGGATGATCACTCCTCGCCCGTCCTGGAGTGGCAGGCGCGCGAAGGCGACGGTGGGTTCTCAGTTGAGACGATCGAGCGCCCGCGCGACGCCGACTGGACATCATCGATTGTTGCGGCCATCGAACGCCCAGATGCGCAACCGCCGTCAATTGTCTCGATCTCGTCGGTCCATTGGGCGGATGGTGGCTTGATCGACTTGGATGCCGTTGCCAAGTCCGCGCGTGCGCATGGCAGCAAGCTTGTCGTCGACGGCACGCAATCGGTTGGTGTCCTGCCAATGGACGTGACAACACTCGATCCGGACTTCGTTGTGTTTCCGACCTACAAGTGGCTGCTTGGTCCATACGCGCGGGCGTTTCTTTACGTCGCGAAACGTCATCAGCATGGTCGGCCGCTGGAACAGACGGCATCAGGGCGCCGATCCGTGAAATCCGAGCAACTCGTTTACCTCGCGGATACGCGATACGTCGACGATGCGCGTCGGTTCGATATGGGCGAGCGCGACCACTTCATTTCGATGGAGATGGCCTCGGTCGGCATGGAGCTGGTATCGGGCTGGGGGATCGCCAACGTTTGCGACCGTGTTGCCGCTTTGACGGGGCGTATCGCCGATGGCCTGGACATTGGCTTGATGCTGCCCCAAGCCATTCGCTGTCCGCATATTCTAAGCCTGGATGTCGGCCCAGAGCGGGCGAAACCGATTGCTGCCGCGCTTGCCGATCGCAACGTCTTCGTCTCGCCGCGGATCGGACGGCTTCGCATCGCGCCCCACGTTTACAACGACGAAACCGACGTCGACCGGTTTCTGGCGTGTTTCGAGGACTGTCGCCGTCTCGCAGCCTGACACGTGTGGTGAGGGTGCGCTGATGTTTCATAAGAGGCATCGCGCGAGACAGGCGCATAGGCGCGTCCTCGTGAGATAGAACTTTGACTGACCAAGAGTGAATTGAGGAAACGCCCATGGCTCTACCGCCGGTTCTGCAAAACCTCTCTGTGCCTGTCATCGGGGCGCCGCTGTTCATTGTGTCGAACCCCGATCTGGTGCTTGCACAGTGCAAGTCCGGCATCGTCGGAGCGTTTCCGGCACTGAATGCCCGCGAAGCGGACGGTGAGCCCGTCCAACTCGAAGCGTGGCTGGAGCTGATCACCGAAGAGTTGGATCGTTACAATCAGGCCAATCCCGATACGCCGGCCGCGCCATTCGCCGTCAACCAGATTGTGCACCGCTCGAACGTCAGGCTCGAACGCGACATCGAGATCTGCATGAAGTGGAAGGTGCCGATCTGGATCACTT
>JBCDAH010000119.1:0-15149 GCA_039186015.1 Pseudomonadota bacterium | reverse complement strand
GCGGTCCGGGCGGTCCGACATGGTCGCAATGAACATGTCAACTTTGCCCTGCTCAAGAAACTGCATCCGGTTTGACGACTGGACCGCGACGAGCTTGAGCTTCACGCCCATCGCATCCGCCATGGCCTGAGCCACGTCGATTTCCATGCCGACGATCTTGCCGCTTGGATCGCGGAAGCCCCATGGCTTGTAGTCAGCCTTGACGCCAACCACGACTTCGCCACGGGACATAACCTTTTTCCACGTGTCATTGGTGCATGTTTGCGCGCTTGCCGCCCCGGCGGCGAGAAGCATGCTTCCCACCGCTGCGGTCACTCCGACCGACAGGTTCGTCTTCATAGCTCTTACCTTTCCTGCTGCTCTTCCGATTGGCTGTCGCGCGACGGCTGTCTCGCTGTTGCCAGTAGACACCAAGGAGTTCGTTGCTGCGCTCGACGCGGGCAATCCGGTCTCGTGCCTTCTTGCCGCTCCGACGCACAGCCATTCCAACAATCGCCTCCAAAAGAACAAGAGGCGCAACATGTGATGGGAAAAACTGCGGGCTCTCCGTCTCGACGAGAAACACCGACGACGACACCGGTAACAACGGTGAGTAAACGCCGTCCGTAATCGAGATAACGTGCGCGCCACGTTCGTAAGAGAGGCGAGCTGCCTCGATCGACGCACGAGCGTAATGATCGAAAGACACTACAATGACGGCATCGCGGGAATCAAGATCAGTCAAGGCGTTGGCAATCGGCGTGCCACCACGGCCGGCTCGAACCCAGTTGTCGAATACCATGTCGGCCATGTACCCAAGATAGTCAACAAATGCCGACGCACTGAGATTGCCGATGAGAACAACGCGACGTGCCCCAACCAGCGTATCGGCGGCGGCAGCGAGACGCTCGGTATCAACAGTCTCAAGTAAGTGCTGAATGGCCCGCACAGCCGATGAGGCCTGGCTGACGACGAACTTCCCGCGACCGGTTTGTGCACCGGCATCGAAATTCTGAAGGTTTGAAACGCTCTCCGCGAATGACACCTTCTGCCGCTTCAAATCTTGCCGGCAGATATCGCGCAAGTCCTCGTATGTGTCGCAGCCGACGGCCCTGGCCAATCGCGAGAATGTTGGTGCCGCCAGCTCTGATCGGGTTGCGATACGGCGCAGCGAAAGCGTGGCAATGTCTTCGGGATGCTCAAGCACGAAGTTTGCAGCGCGCCGCAGCTGCGGGCTGAGCTCTCCAAGATGCGGCAGAATGCAATCTTGGAGTGTCATGGCCGGACTTGTTCTCAAACTTGCGCCCACGTGAACCTCTGACCGCACCGTAACGATCGCCAAGTTATAATCTGACAGTATGCAACAAACGTTTCATTCGGCAATTGAAAACTTTCGCATGTCGTGCCGCAGTTTTATTCAACCCTGCCCTGCAAATGAAACGCTTGACACTCATGCCTACCTTATCTGTAACGTTTGTTGCAAGAGCGCGAGCAGCGCCACGCTCGATGTCGTCACCGAGCGTCACCACATCGCGTCATCCTTAGTCGGACACGGTATCAATGACGGGTACACAGGACTTGCCGAGCCACGCCTCAGTCGTTGTCATCGGTGGGGGGGCGATGGGATGTTCGACGCTCTATCATCTGGCGCAAGCTGGCGTTGCGGACGCAATCCTCGTCGAGCAGAACAAATTGACGTCCGGGACGACCTGGCATTCCGCAGCCCAGGTTCGCGCCCTTCGCTCGACCAAGAGCATGACGGACTTGATCCGCTATTCCGTGGATCTTTACAAGAGACTGGAAGAGGAGACGGGGCAGGCGACAGGCTGGATCGGCCAGGGCTCGCTGTCGATCGCAACAACCCCGGATCGCCTCACGCACATTCGCAGGCAGGAGGCACTCGCACGGCTTTACGGCGTGGCCGCCCAATCGATTAGCGTCGGCGAAGCGCGCGAGCGCTGGCCGCTCATGAACACGGACGATGTGATCGGCGCCGTGTGGTCACCTGATGACGGACGCGTTAGCCCATCGGATCTCTGCGCCGCCTTGGTCAAGGGCGCCCGAGCGCGCGGCGCGAAAATCTTTGAAGATACCGGCGTCACAGGAATTCGAACCCAGGACGGTCGGATTACAGGTATCGAAACGACAAGGGGTACAGTCCGTTGCGATGCTGTGGCTCTGTGCACCGGGCTTTGGAGTCGGTCCGCCGCCGCGATGGCCGGCGCGGTTGTGCCTGTGTGGGCCTGCGAACACTTTTACCTTCTGACCAACCCAGTGGACGGCATCTCGGGCAACATGCCAACCCTCTCGGACCACGACAATCATCTCTACATTCGCGATGACTCCGGTGGTCTTCTGGTCGGGTGTTTTGAACCGATCGGCAAACCCGTTGACCCCGGTCAGCTTGGCGATGACTTCGCATTCCAGCTTCTGCCGGAAGACTGGGATCACTTTGAGCCGATGATGCTGAACGCCATGCGCCGGCTTCCAGTCCTTGAGCAGGCTGGCGTGCGGATGCTGCTCAACGGCCCAGAGAGCTTCACACCGGATGGATCATTCCTGCTCGGTGAGACAGCGGAAACGCGGGGGCTATTCCTTGGTTGCGGGATGAACTCCGTCGGCATTGCAACTGCAGGTGGTGCAGGCATGGCGCTTGCGTACGCGATTGTCGATGGCAGCCCGCCAATGGACTTGCATGAAGCGGATCCGAAACGTTTTCCGGACTGCTTGAACTCAGCCGACGCCTTGGCGGCGCGCACGCCTGAGGTCTTGGGCCGGCATTACGAGATCACGTATCCGGGTCGCCAGTGGTCAACTGCACGCAGCCTGTACCACACACCACTGGACGCGCAATGGCGATCGGCAAAGGCCTGCTTCGGTCAGGTTTTCGGCTGGGAGCGGCCGCTCTATTTCGGAGCCGACGCGGAGCCAGAGCTTACCTTTGCGCGGCCGGCTTGGTTTGATCAGGTCGGCGCCGAGGTTGCGGACGCCCACAAGCAAGCCGCCGTATTCGACCAGTCGACATTGGGTAAGATCGACGTTCGAGGTCCAGATGCATGTCGTGTCCTCAACCGGGTCTGCGCCAACGACATGGCACGTCCGCCTGGACGTGCAATCTACACCACCATGCTTAATGCCAGCGGCGGCATCGAAAGTGACCTGACGGCGCATCGTCTCACGGAGGATCACTACAGACTGTTTGTTGGCACCGCAGCCATACGCCGCGACCTCGCATGGCTACGTCGCCACGTCGATGGCGAGCGGGTCGAGATCGCCGACATCACGGCAGACTTTGCGACGCTGGCGTTGGTCGGACCGAACAGTGCAGATGTCGCGCAAGCCGTCGGCGCAACGGATCTACTTGATCTTGGCTACTTTCGAACGGCGGCGACAGAGATTGCAGGTGTTCCTGTCTTGGCTGCGCGCCTGTCTTATGTTGGTGAGGCCGGTTGGGAAATCACCTGCCCAGCCAGACTTGCGGCAACGCTTTATGATGCCCTTGCCGTCGATGGCGTTGCTCCGGCAGGAGCTTACGCTCAGACATCCATGCGGATCGAGAAGAAGTTCCTCGCGTTTGGGCATGATATCGGTACGGACATCACACCGCTGGATGCGGGGCTTGCATTTGCGATCGGATGGGACACGCCGTTCATTGGCCGTGACGCGATCCTCCGCCAACGCGACAGCGGTGCACGGACGCGCATTGCGGCGATCCAGTTTGACGATATCGACGCCCATCCGATCGGTGGAGAGCCTGTCATTCGCGATGGGACGATTGTCGGCAAGACGACTTCGGCATCGTACGGTTATCGCGTTGCCGCGCCCGTTGCGATTGCGGAATTCAATTGTGCGGACGCATGCTTAGACGGCGCGGCCGTGCGAGTCGACATCGCTGGCGTGGAGACAACTGGCGTCGTAAAGCTGGCCGCGCCTTTCGATCCCGACGGGCAACGTATGCGCTCAAGGAGACCGCTGTGATTGAGCGTTGCACTAAGCATGGATGTACCGTTTGGGACGTGTCGGGAGCTGAGCTGTAATGGCATATTCTGCCCTCAACGTTTTGTGGCAAGGATTGATCGGCAATACTGGCTGGAGGCCGGTCTGGCGCGAGCCGGAACCGAAACCGGCGTACGACATCGTTATTGTTGGCGGTGGCGGCCATGGCCTGTCGACGGCCTACTATCTCACAAAGAACCACGGCATCACGAATGTCGCGATTGTTGAAAAAGGGTGGCTCGGTTCGGGTAACATCGGACGGAACACAACGATCATCCGGTCCAACTATCTTTTGCCCGGCAACCAACCGTTCTACGAACTGTCGATGAAGCTGTGGGAAGGGCTGGAGCAGGACTTCAACTACAACGCCATGGTTTCGCAGCGCGGCGTGCTAAACCTCTCCCACAGCGACGCACAACACGACGCTTACGCGCGCCGCGGCAACACGATGCGATTGTCGGGTGCGGACGCGGTCCTTCTGGATGAGGGTGGCGTACGAAAGCTCTGCCCGTTCCTGGACTTTGATAGCGCACGCTTTCCGATCCAGGGTGGGCTTTGGCAGCCGCGCGGCGGGACGGCGCGCCACGATGCCGTGGCCTGGGGATATGCGCGCGGCGCTGACAGCCGCGGTGTCGATATCATCCAAAACTGCGAATTGACCGGATTTCAGTTTCAGAACGGCACTTGCACCGGCGTTGAAACAACCCGAGGGCCGATCAATGCGAACAAAGTTGCCGTATGCGTGGCAGGGTCTTCCAGCCGCGTCATGGCGTTGGCCGGCATGCGCTTGCCGATCGAAAGTCATGCCCTGCAGGCTTTCGTCTCAGAGGGACTGAAGCCAACCCTGCCGGGCGTTGTCACGTTTGGCGCGGACCACTTCTACATCAGCCAGTCCGACAAGGGTGGGCTGGTCTTCGGCGGCGACATCGAAGGCTATAACTCCTACGCACAGCGCGGGAATCTCCCGATCGTGGAACATGTGGCCGAATGTGCGATGGCGCTATTGCCCCAGATCGGGAGAACCCGCCTCTTGCGCATGTGGGGTGGCGTCATGGACATGTCGATGGACGGCTCGCCGTTTATCGACAAGACGCATATCGACGGCCTCTACTTCAACGGTGGCTGGTGCTACGGCGGCTTCAAGGCAACGCCCGCCAGCGGCGCATGCTACGCGCATCTGCTTGCCACCGACGAACCGCATCCGGTTGCGACGCAGTATCGTCTCGATCGCTTTTTGACCGGCCACGCAATCGACGAGAAGGGTGGCGGCCCCCAACCCAATGTGCACTAACGCCAACAGGCTATGACACGGAGAAGCACGTGATCATTGACCATCCCCTCCTCGGCCCGCGGGACGCGTCAGAGTTTTCCTACCTGGGCGATGCCGCGCTCATTGACCGTCCCGATCCGGCGGCGGCGACCGCAGCTCAAGACTTCCACGACTACGTCTTCGTTCGCGACAACCCGGCCGGGCAGCACCGCGAACTCTGGTATCACGAGCATGGCGATCACGCGTGGCTGGTCGTCACACGCAACACCGTGACGCATGAGATCGTCAAGGTGGAACTCGCACGGGATGTGGCGCTTCACCGGAGGGGCGCGTGATGACCGGCAACCAGGTTAGTCGCGTTGGGCCCGGCTTGATCGATACGTCGCAAACCCTTTCATTCGAATTCGACGGTCAGCAGTTTACCGGCCATCCCGGCGATACACTCGCGTCGGCACTGCTTGCCAATGGCGTTCGCCTCGTCGGTCGCTCCTTCAAGTATCATCGTCCGCGCGGCGTGTTCTCAAGTGGCGCGGACGAACCGAACGCCCTCGTCGCGTTGCGCACGGGCGCCCATCTTGAGCCGAATACACGCGCGACAGGGGTGGAGCTCTATGACGGGCTGATTGCGAACAGCCAGAACCACGTCGGTTCGCTGCGCTATGACCTGATGGCCGTGAACGATCTGCTCTCGCCATTTCTCGGCGCGGGATTTTACTACAAGACATTTATGTGGCCGGCCGCATTCTGGGAGAAGGTCTATGAACCTCTGATCCGGGCCGCCGCAGGTCTCGGTCGGCTATCCGGTCTGCCAGACCCGGACGTCTACGATAAAGGCTTCCTACATTGCGATGTACTTGTGATCGGCGCCGGCCCCGCCGGTCTTTCGGCGGCGTTGGCGGCCGGACGCGCCGGCGCCCGCGTCATTATCGCAGACGAGGATTTTCGGCTTGGCGGCCGATTGCTTGCCGAAGATCGCGAAGTGGATGACGTTCGGGGCAATGCATGGGCCAATCAGGCCGCAAGCGAACTCTCGAGCCTGGCGAATGTCAAAGTCCTATCACGCACGACAGTGTTCGGGGCGTACGATCACGGGACTTATGGGGCGATCGAACGCGTCAGCGATCACCTGCTCATATCTGACGGCAAGCCGCGCCAAGTCGTTTGGCGCATCTACGCCAAGCGCGCGATCCTATGTGCCGGCGCGACCGAGCGCTCTATCGCATTCGGCAACAACGACCGGCCGGGCATCATGTTGGCGGGCAGCGTGCGCAGCTATCTCAATCGATGGGGCGTGGCGTGCGGCCGGCGTGTCGCTGTCTTCACGAACAACGATGACGGCTGGCGGACGGCAGCGGATTTATCGGCGCAAGGTGTATCCGTGCCGGTCGTCATCGACGTGCGCGACAACGTTGAGCGCGACGCACCCGTTGGTAGCGAGGTTTTCACCGGCGTGCGCATTGTCGATACGTCGGGTCGCAAGGCGCTTAAGGCTATCAAGCTGTCCAACGGACAGACGATCGATGTGGACTGCCTGGCCGTGAGCGGCGGTTGGAGTCCCAACGTTCACCTCACCTGTCACCATCGTGGTCGCCCACGGTGGCGCGAAGACATCTCGGCATTCGTTCCGGATCAAAACAACCTGCCGCCAGGCATGCGTGTTGCCGGCGCAGCCAACGGCACGATGACGCTCGCGGAGGGCTTACGGTCAGGGCATGCTACCGGTGTTCAAACCGCTCGCGATCTTGGTTTTACAAATCCATCTGGTGAGCCGGCGCGCGCAGCTTCTGAGACCATGGAGACCAGTCCGTTCTGGCATGTCAGCGAATGCAAGGCGCGGTGCTGGGTCGATCTGCAGAACGATGTCACGGTCAAAGACATCCAGCAGGCGCACCGCGAAGGCTTCCGATCGGTCGAACATGCCAAGCGCTATACGACGCTCGGCATGGCGACTGATCAGGGCAAGACGTCGAATGTCTTGGGGCTCGCCATACTTGCTGAGACGTCAGGCCGGACGATCGCAGAGACTGGCACAACGATTTTTCGGCCACCCTATACGCCGGTTCCGATTGGGGCGCTCGCCGGGCGGGCCCGCGGAGCGTCCTTGCGTCCGACACGACTGACACCCAGCCACGACTGGGCGAAAGAACACGGCGCGACATTTATCGAAAGCGGCTTGTGGCTGCGCGCGCAATGGTTCGCAAGACCCGGTGAGACGCACTGGCGCGAAAGCGTCGACCGCGAAGTCTCGATGACCCGCACCTCCGTGGGTGTCTGCGATGTCTCCACCCTTGGCAAAATCGATATCCGAGGACGCGACGCCGCAACGTTCGTCAACCGCGTGTACGCAAACAATTTCGCCACCCTCAAAGTCGGCCGTGTGCGTTACGGTCTTATGCTGCGCGAAGACGGGATCGTGATGGACGACGGCACCACGGCTCGGCTTGATGATCAGCACTTCTTGATGACCACATCGACCGCCAAGGCTGGTCCGGTGTTCCGCCACCTCGAATTTTGTCGCCAATGCCTGTGGCCGGATCTCGACGTTCATCTGACCAGCGTAACCGATCAGTTTGCACAGTTCGCAATTGCCGGGCCAAACGCGCGTGACCTTGTGGCAAACATCGTTGACCCCGGCATCGATCTGTCGAACGATGTATTTCCGTTCATGGCATGCGGCGACGTGACGGTTTGTAGCGGAGTTTCGGCTCGTCTTTTCCGCATTTCGTTTTCAGGCGAGCTTGCCTACGAGCTTGCGGTTCCGGCGCGCTACGGTGACGCGCTAGTTCGCGCGCTTATGGCCGTCGGTCAGGACTTCGACGTCGTGCCATACGGCACGGAGGCGCTGAACGTCATGCGGATTGAAAAGGGCCATGCGGCAGGCAATGAAATCAATGGTCAAACGACAGCGCGTCATCTCGGTTTCGGCGCGAGACGACCAAAGACATCCGACTTCATTGGTACTGTCTTATCCAAACGCGTAGGCTTGTCTCTTGAGGACGACATTCGGCTGGTCGGGTTCAGGCCGATCGATCGGTCTCGGCAGTTGACGGCAGGTGCTCATTTCATCGCGCGCGGTGCGGCTTGCACACTCGAAAATGATGAAGGGTGGATGTCTTCGACAGCCTATTCCCCGACCTTGGGCCACGCAATCGGTCTCGGGTTCATCAAACGTGGCCAACAGCGCTTTGGCGAGATCACGCGGGCCGTTGATCTCGTGAGAGACACGGACATCGAAGTCGAAGTCGTGTCACCGCATTTTGTCGACCCGGACGGCGAGCGGCTTCGAGCCTGAGTGAAGGAGTGTTTGAGCTATGGGACAGATGATACCGCTCAAGGCCAGGCCCGCGCTTGGTGGATTCGACGTCTCGATCGGGAGTTGCCGGCTCGCCGAAGTCACACGGTTCGAGCTCTTGTCGCTTGCATGGCCGCATAACGCCGAGCCTGAACTTCGCCAGGAACTCGCCAACGCCTGCGGTATCGTCTTGCCGCCTTGCGGCACAGTTGGCGCGGACCCCAGCGGCGACGTGCGGCTGCTGCGCATGACAGTTGATCACGCATACATGCTGTTCGAGAAAGCCGAAATCGAGCGAGCGGACTCCATCTACAGGTCCCTCGCCCAGACCATCTACGTCACCGAACTGGCGGATGCACTGACGGTGCTACGTCTACAGGGCGATCAAACAACGGATGTGCTCGCGCGCATCTGTATGCTTGATCTCTCAGGCCCATCTCTTGCGGTCGGCTGCGTTGCGCGCACGCGTTTTGAACATATCAGTGTCGTTGTTGCGCGCGAGGCGCCATCGCGATTTTTGCTCATGTGTGGGCGTTCATATGCACGCTCGTTTCAGCACGACCTGGAGGACCGTATGAGCAGCGTTGCAGCGCTGGCTCACTAAGTCCTCCATGTCTCTGCTGGTGGCGGCCAACGTGTGGCCGCTACGCGGTCGATCAGACTTTCATGTGACGGAACATGTTGCGACGGGCTTCGTCGTCCATCTCCGTCTTGAACGTGAAGCGATCCTTGAGTCCCACGGCAGTCTTGGCGGCTGGCTTGGCTTCGATCTCGTCGACGAGGCGCTTCAGGTTCGGGACTTCCGCCCAATAGTCCTCACCGAGGACGAACGGAATCATGCGCGCCCAGCCCCAGACATCCATATCAACAATCGAGTACGTGTCGGCGACCATGTATTTGCGGCTGGCCAGGTGATTATTCAAAATGCCGTAGTGACGTTGGGCTTCGAACGTATAGCGCTCAACGCCGTACGGTTGAGGCTCGGGCGCGAAATGACGGAAGTGGACGCACTGCCCGGAGTAGGGGCCGACCCCGGTCCCGACGAACATCAGCCAGGACAGCAGCTGGCCACGGTTCGCATCGCCCGCCGGCGGCATGAACTTGCCCGTCTTCTCGCCGAGATAGAGCAGGATGGCGTTGGAATCGAACACGGTCGCGTCGCCGTCCGTGATCACGGGCACCTTGTTGTTCGGGTTTATCGCTGCAAAGTCGGACTTGAACTGGTCTCCCTTGCGGGTGTCGACAGGAATTGGCTCGTAGTCAACGCCGGCCTCTTCGAGAAAAAGCGCCACCTTCATCGGGTTGGGCGCGCCGGAGAAGTAGAATTTGATCACAGGTCGTCTCCTGAATGCATTGTCATCGTGCAGTGCGCCATGTCGGTACGCAACAGCCTGCACGCAAGTCAAACACCTTCCGGATCACAAGCGGGTGTCCAGGTGCTGCCGGCGCCACGACCCTGAACCGGCGGCCCGAGGCGCGACGGCTTGTGGTCACCGGCGATCATGGTTGCTCAGTAGCGGACGGGTCATTTCAACGTGACAATTGACCAATGCGAGCTGGTGTTCAACTGTGGACCGGTTGGTTCAAGACGACGGCGGCGCGTCGCGACTGAGTTGGGCCGCACATACTGTGACGAGGCAGAGCGGAGCTGGAATGGGTGGCATTTTGATTGACTGTCTCCAGTATGCCAACTGGTCGGAACGCATCTTCCGCCAGATGCGCGCGGGCGGCGTTGACGCCGTCCATGTTACAATTGCGTACCATGAGGATTTTCGAGAAACTGTCAGCAACATCGGCCGATGGAACCGATGGTTTGAACAGTTTCCAGAGCTGATCTTTCACGGGCGCGTCGGCGACGATGTTCGCCGTGCCCGGGACAGCGGCCGTACCGCCATCTTCTTTGGCTTCCAGAACCCGTCTCCGATTGGCGACGATATCGATCTGGTCGAAATCTTTCATGCGTTGGGCGTGCGCTTTATGCAGCTCACCTATAATAACCAGTCCCTGCTGGCGACGGGATGCTACGAAGCGGAGGATGCCGGCGTGACCCGGATGGGCCGACAGGTCATCCGCGAGATGAATCGCGTCGGGATGGTCGTTGATATGAGCCACTCTTCTGAGCGGTCGACACTGGACGCCATAGAGATCTCGGCACGGCCGATTGCGATCACGCACGCCAACCCAAACGCGTGGCACCCCGCACTGCGGAACAAGTCCGACACCGTGTTGAAAGCGCTCAGTCAATCCGGTGGCATGCTGGGCTTCTCGCTTTATCCGCATCACCTAGCCGGCGGCTCGAACTGCACGCTGTCCAGCTTTTGCGAGATGGTTGCCCGCACGGCTGAACACTACGGCGTTGCGCATATCGGGATCGGGTCCGATCTGTGTCAGGACCAGCCGGACAGCGTGGTTGCATGGATGCGCAACGGACGCTGGACGAAGCAGACCGACTACGGCGAGGGCTCTGCGAGCGCGCCGGGTTTCCCGGAACAGCCGGGCTGGTTTCGCGACAATCGCGACTTTGGCAACATCGCAGAGGGCTTGCGCCAGGTCGGGTTTCAAGACGATGAAACAACCGCGATCATGGGTGGCAACTGGCTCGCGTTCTTTGATCGCTCATTCGGTGCGACGCCATGACGGCAGCTCCGAGTCCAACCCTGTCTGGTCAGCACCTGAAGCTTCGACCGCCAGAGCAAGTCATGCGCCTGTCGCGCATGGGCGCATTCTATCCGACCCGCCTCAGCTTCATGCGCAAACTCATCCGCCGGCTTAATCGCGAGCAGGCGGTTGTCTCTCGCCCGGTTTGGGAGATCGATGTGGATGGCTATGGTCGCGCGGTTTACTCCGTCCCACTGGGCGGTGACGTTTATAGCCTCGTCGCCTTCTCTACACCGCTTGCGCCGGAGCACCGAAGTGATCGGGTTATCGCCGAGGCTTGGGACACGACATACGTGTTGTATGACGGAGTTCCAACGTCCCGCGACCTCGACCGGCTGGCCAAGAACGTACCGCACCAGGAAGCCGGGCGCTTCGCGCAAACAGAGCTGGTGTTATGTCGCGCCAACAAGAGCGTCCGCCTGTTCGAACACGTAGTCGAGCGACTGTCGCACGGCCGTCAACCAGACGCCGAGATGATACGGCGTATTGGTTATTTACTGCGCACCACCGCCGTTTATGGCAACGGCAAGTTTGGGATCGCCGATCGGTCGCGTATCGAGATGCGTCCCGCGTTGCACGGTGCGTTTCAGGCCGAAATGCTGGCTGTGTGGTTGGTACGTGGTTTCACACACGACCTTGTCGAACACATCGCGGTCGTCCGCGGCGGATACCATGCCGTCCCGCTGCAGGCGGTTGTCAAGCGGCACATCGGAGTCGGCAACGCCACAGGGCTGGGCATGGCGCCGTTCCTGATCAGCCATCCGACCTTGCTTCACAACTGGATGCTGGAGCGTGAGACTGCATTGGCAATGGTTCGCGCCGAGCGACACGCAGCGCCCGAAACAATCGATCGCTTCTGCACGCTCGTGGGACGCGCCGGCCAGCACCTGGAGGAATGGACCACGGACGACACCATTCAGGCGTCTCGGACTCACAGTGTCCGGCAGGAGCTGAAAGACGTCGCAGCGCTCACGACATCAGCCTGGTTGGCCGAGCCATTTCCCTGGGATCGGCTCATCACTCACGCTGAGCGATGGTCTCTTGAGTGTCAGGAACTGCTGGTCGCGTTGATATTGGAACCGCACGGGCATCTGATCGACGACATCGCACGACACTGGTCCGGCGCGCAAACGCCGCAGACTGCGCCGGGCATGACGCTGCGAGAGCTGGACCGGCACATTGCCAACCAATTCGCTTGGGCACTCGCAATCGATTTTGGGAGCCCGAAGGCGTCCCACTACTTCTGGTACGTGTCTGAAGACAAACAGGAGCCGAGGCTTGGCGACCGCCGCAACGAAGCAGGCGCTGACCAGGAAATGCCACTCGATGTCGCACGCCAAATTCAGGCACTCGCGCAAGCGCTGACGACGTCGGACCCGGACGAAACGACGGCTACGTTTCTCATTCGCCGGCCGGACCTGCGATACGTTGTGCGCCGCGTTCAAACAGCCGTGCGGCACCCCTACTCTGAAATCCAGGATAATCTGATCTCAGCCGATTGCCGACCGATTGATCTCTTGCGATGCAAGCTCGCACAGTTCGGCGCGTCGAAGTTTGATCCGAAATCGGACCGATGGACACGTATCACTCTGTTCCAGGGTGCGCCGACATTTGATACGATCCACGGTAGCGATGCTGACGACTGGTGTTTTCCAATCCTCGATCAGGGCGATGAAGCCGTCACTCAATGAAATCGACGTTGTCGTCCGCAAGGCTGCCGTTGGTGTTGGTTGGTCCTATGGTGTCGGAGAGGACGTCGGCCGGGCAGCGGCCTGGCTTGTTGCGCAGGGTCATGACGGCGTCGGCACAGCGATTGCGGCCATTCAACCGGGCGCGTCGGTTGCACGTTGCGAGCCAACGGCCGATGGGTGGGCGTTCCCGCAGGCCCGCGTCGCAGCCGTCGGCCTGTCGGCGTTCGAGCTATTGGCGATCGACCCAAGCCGTCGCGTCATCTTGCGGAACGTCGATCATCCCCTGCTGTTGATTGGACTTGCCGGTGTCGCGGCAGTGGATAACGGCGGCGCCTACATGCTCACTGGATGCACCACGGAGCGTATCGCAGAACGTATCAATGTGTCGGCGAACCACGCGACATTCGCCGGTGCCAAACTGACCGGCGAAACAGTTTCGGTCGAACGATCGACGCCCTCCAATCACGCCCCGCTCGAAACGCAAGCTGTTGCCGTCATCGATGATACAGTTTGGCGGCAGGCCCTTGCGCTTGCTGCGCGCACATACGTGCCTGCGTCAGAGACGTCTCGTGCGCACGGGGCCGGGGCCGGCCTAACGGATAACGATTGAAGAGAAGGCGTCGCGATATCGGCTGTGCTCGCGCACATATCACTCTCTACCGTTTCCTATCACGTGACATCCACGCAAGCGCGATGTGAGCGCATTCTCCTAGAATGAGCAATTCTCACCTTTGATCCAGTATAAATATGGTATCGTGGATTTTTACAGACGTCTGCCACTGAATACTGCGCGTGCATGGGCAGATTGGAATGGGCATTCAGAAAGGTGCAATTAGATAACTCTTTGAATGTAGATAAGTTCTATGAAATTCACACACGGCCCGACAACGCTTCCGGGGTCTCACCCCTTCAACGATCGCACCGTTTACTGCGATGGGTATGCGATTGGCCGCGTTCTGCGTATCGAGCACGGTGCGCTTCAAGGACAGTGGCAGTGGTCGTGCCTGTGGATTGGCGGCGGCCACGGGGTCGCCGAGACACGCATCGACGCCGTCGAGGCGATCAGCAACCTCGCGCCAGTGGACGTTATCGCACTGCTGCCATCCGGATATCGCTCGGCATAAGCGCACGTCTGCATGGGTCAGGGGCGCCTGGTACGGGAAATCTCAGCGCTAAAATTCGGCAGCAACGCTATTGCCATGTCGCGCGACGGCCCGGACGGGCGCAAACCCAATCCGGGCCAAGCTCAGTCAGTGATACACGAGCCGGGCGTGTGAATTGATCTCGTGACTAGTTGTTATCGTCATCGGGACCATCGTCATCGTCGTCGCCAGTGTCGACCTCGCTCGCGTTGCCACCCAGCAACCCGAAGTTGGTGGTCTGTGCGGGCTCATCCACGTCGTCGTAGTCATCATCGTGGAAAAGATAAGCGATGCCCATCGCCTCGCGCAGATCAAACACGTCGTCGTCGTCGACTTGAGCAACAACGATATGCCGGGTTGGACTTTGACCGGCACGGTTGGTTTCACGGCTCAGACTGACGCCGGGTTCATGCGCAACAGGCATCGCAGCTTTCACGTTGGATGCGGCCAGGGTCTGCTGTCCCGATGAATTCTGGACTGCGGCAATGGCAGCCCCGCTTGTCAGAACTGCAATTGTCAGCGCCAGTACGCCAACACACGCTACGTGAGACTTTTGCACCTGCATGCTTCGCTTCTGGGTTGTAAAAATCCCCTGCGAAATCATGTTGTTTTCCCCTTACGATACACCAGAAACAGATCGAGAAGTCGTACTATGCTCGACTATCACGCAGTGTCAGCGTTGTCTCGCAGGGCTGATCTTGTATATTTTGAGACTAATCATCTAACCTTTTGAAATGTATTGTTAATTGCATTTTCGTCGCATGCGATCTCTTTCGATGAACTCTTCGCGTGGTTAACCGACGGGGTCCTCGTGGCGGTCGGCTGATTGTTTTCGCTCACGGCTGTTCCTCGCTCACGGGCTGTTCCGGCCTTCGGCCGGGCCCTCCGCGGGGGCGGCGCAACGCGCCGGGCCGCGGTCGCGGCCTATGACGGTGCCTGACGGCGAGCCCACGCTGATTGTTTATCGTTTGCGGCCTGGAACCGTCCTCGCAGGATAGCCCGCGCTCAAGCAGCGAGCGCTTGTCGCGAGCGGTAGCGCAAACCAGGACTCGCTCGAGCCTGCGAGCGTGCGAACAGCGCCACCTAAAGACTCGCGAACAGCGCAATCAAAGACTCTCGCT
>JBCDAH010000118.1:0-15355 GCA_039186015.1 Pseudomonadota bacterium | reverse complement strand
CTCAGGATCGGCTTCAATTTCGTGCGGCTTGCCTTCCTTGAAGATCGCGCCGTTGTGCATCATCGTCACGCTTTCCGAGACCCGCAGCGCCACGTCCATATCGTGTTCAATGATGATGTAACCGATATGGTCCGGCAGGCCCGACAGGATTTCGATGAGTTCCGTGCGCTCGGTTGGAGACAACCCGGCTGCCGGTTCATCGAATAGACTGAATCGCGGTGCGCCTGCCAGCGCCAACGCGATCTCAAGCTGCCGCTGCTGACCGTGAGAAAGTTCGGCAACAGGTGTGTGTCGCGCGTCGGTCAGATGAACGGCGTCCGTCAGTTGTTCGGCCGCGTACACGATCTGATCATTCCGTCCGGGACGCAGCAGCGAGAAGCGGTTTCGCGAGACGCCGCGACACGCAAGGTAGACGTTGTCGAGCACAGTCAAACCGGTAAACAGAAGCGAGATCTGATAGGTACGCCTGAGGCCCCGGCGGATACGATCGTGCGCCGGAAACCGGGTGACATCCTCCCCGAACAAGCGGATCGTGCCGGCCGTCGGGAAGAAGTCGCCGGTCACACAGTTGAAGAGTGTGGTCTTGCCGGCACCGTTCGAGCCGAGCACGGCCCGGCGTTCCCCGGGGCGAACAGACATCGTGACGTCGTTCAGGGCACGCAGCGCTCCAAAGTCCTTGGTCACGCCTCGGACCTCAAGCGCGTTGGCCGACCCGGTCGCCGACAAGCGCTGTGACAGGTCTTCGCGGTCGCCAATCACCGGGATGCTCATGCGCCCTCCCGTGGTTGACCCGTCAGTGGGTCGGTGCGCGCGGCCCGTTCGCGCCACTGACGCCAAAGGCCGAGCACACCGTCGGAGGACCAGAACACGATGGCCAGAAAGCCAAGCCCGATCAGCATCTGAAACCGCTCGCCGGACAATCCAACGGCAACCAGCGCGTCGAGCGCAAACGTCCGCAACAGAACATATATGAACGCGCCAATGAATGGCCCGATTGGGTGTCGCAGCCCACCGACGACCGCAATAATCAGGATGTCGATTACGGGGCCGACCGCCACCGCACCTGGTGAGATTTGTCCGTTGAGCCAGACCAGCAGAACGCCGCCGATCGCGGCGATCACACTCGCAAATGTGTACGCGGCGATCCGGTGCGCGGTGACGTTGAAGCCAAGCGCCTCCATCCGTCTGGGATTGTCGCGCACGCCCTGCAAAGCCAGACCGAACGGAGAGCGCGAGACATAGACAACCAGCAGATACGAAACCACAGCCCAGAACAGCGTCAGATAGTAGAAGGGAACGGGGTCACGCCAGTTGATCCCGAAAACGATCGGCGGCAGCACTTGGTTCAAGCCACTGAAGCCGTTGAACACGACGTAGTTCTGTCTGGCGAAATAGAAGAAGGCCGTGGCGATCGCCAGCGTGATCATAATCGTGTAGATGCCCTCGGTGCGCACAGCCAGTGCACCGGACAACGTCCCGAACAAGGTCGCGATCAGAATGGCGGCCGGAACAACCAGCCACCAAGGTCCGCCAAGCGAAATCGCCGTGATTGCGCTCGTTCCAAGGATCGCCGTCATATAGGCCGCGACACCGGCGACGGTCATCTGAACCAGGCTGACCATGCCGCCGTAGCCGGCGAGGAACATCAGCGACAGCGCGATCATGCCGAGGATGTAGGCCCAGCCGAAAATCTGGAACATCACGAAGTCGCTGGCCACGGTTGGGACCAGCAATAGAACGAGCCCGACGACCCAATAGGCGGTCGGAACACGCGCCAAACTCCACGGATGATCCGTGGCCTCGGTTGACGAAGAACTCGTCCCGCGATGTTCGATCGCCACCACCGTGTTATCGCCCGCTCGTAATAAGGCCCTGCGGCCGGAACGCCAGCACCAGAACCATGATGAGGAACGTCAGAACAACTGCGTAGGTCGGGAAGTAGACCGAGCCAAACTGCTCAGCGAGCCCGATCAGCAAAGCGCCCAGTGCAGCGCCTGGGATCGACCCCATGCCTCCAACAATAACGACAACCAGCGACGCCAAGAGAAACCGCGTATCCTCGCCTGGCGCCAGGGACTGGAAAGTACCGCCCACGACGCCCGCGAGCCCCGCCAGCGCGGCACCGAATGCAAACACGAGGATGAATACGCGCTGGATCCGGACGCCGGTTGCCGTCAGCATATCGCGGTCATCGACGCCGGCGCGAATCAACATCCCGATTCGCGTGCGGTTCAGTGCCAGCCACATCGCGATCCCGATCACGATTGCAGCGAGCAGTATCACCAAGCGCACAACCGGATACTTGAGATAGACCGCATCTCCATTGCTGCGAACGGCACTGATGATTGGAAGCTGAATGGGCCCCGACAACGCCTGTGGTGTGAGGATCTGGTAAAAGTCACCGCCCCAAATCCAGAGCATCAGGTCCGCGAGAACAATCGCGATCCCGATCGTCACGAGCGTTTGCTTGAGGTCGTCGCCTTCCATGCGTCGGAACACGACGTATTGCAGAACGACACCGAGAACGCCGACGACGATGAACGCGGCCACAAATGCCAGCAGCCAGATACCGGTCGACGTCGCAACTTCGTAACCGATGTAGCCGCCCAACATGTACAGCGACCCGTGGGCCAGGTTCACATTCTTCATAAGGCCGAAAATCAGCGTGAAACCGCTAGCGACCAAGAAGTACAGCGCCCCAAGCGTGATCCCGTTCAACAACGCGTTGAGGAAAACCTTCTTCCGGCCGATGAGCCCGACCAAGCCGCTTGGCCATGGCGCAAAGATCGCCCACACCAAGACGGCGAATAGCAGGAACAGGATCAGCGACCAGATCGGGCGGCGCTCAATGAAATCCCGCATGCGACGGTCTTTCGCTCTAGAATCATTTCACACGTTATCAGATTTTCCCTGGGTCTGGGCAAATCGTAACGTGCGTTAAGCGTTAAGGGTGGCGTCAGGCCCGGAGCATGGGCTTGACCGTCGAGATGTGAAACCGAAGCCGGCTGCAGTCGCAACTATGGCCGCCATCTAGCGGCGGCCATAGCCTCATCAGCCCAAGCCAGACGCATGGTGCGCCGCCTTGAAGCGGCGCCACCCCTATGTCTGCCTAGCTGCACTGCATGATGTCGCGCGACGGCAAGCCGAGCTTACGGAACTCTGCCTCGTCCTGACCGAGCGTCTGCGTGACGTTGTCGATCTTCTTGACGAGCTTGTTCTGCAATGTGCCGTTCGGCAACTCGACAACCTCCGTAACGAAGTTCGAACCAATCGCCTGACGGTTCTTGTCCAGTTTGATCGTTCCGTTCGGTGCCTCAAGAACAAGTGTTGCCAGGCAAGCGCGGAACGCCTTGTGGCCGTCTGACAGATTCCCGCCGACCTTGTTCAGGCAGGTGAATGCAGCCGTTGCGGAATTGTAGTAGCCGGTTGCGAGCAGCGATGGCGATGGGAAGCGCTTATCCGGTGGGAACGCATCCTGGTACGCCTTCACAAACGCCTGCCAGTCCGGATTGTCCCAGGTGTCAGCCTGCGGACCGGACGACGGCGTGCCGATCAGCGCCTTCTTCGCATTGCCTTTGGCGGACAGTACCGTTCCATCAACCATGATCGTTCCGCCGATCAGGTTCGCATCGCCGCCGGCCTGCTGATACTGGTTGAGGAAGTTGACCGCGTCGCCGCCGCCAAGCCCGAGGTAGATTGCGTCGACATCATCCGGCAATGCCGCAATGATCGATGCGAAATCCTTGGTTCCGAGCGGCACCCAATTCCGCTCAACGATCTTGCCGCCAGCCTTGCAGAAGCCATGGGCGAAACCGAGGAAGTTCGTGTAGGCAAACGAATAGTCTTCGGCGACGGTTGCGACCGTCTTCCAACCCTTGACGTTATAAACGTACTCGCCAAGGCCAGCGCCCCATTGTGCTCCATCCATATTGAAGCGGAAGAAGTTCGGGGCCGGATCGACAAATGTCGTTTCCTGTGCGCCAGAGATTCCGTTGATAATCGTCACCTGAGGTTGGGTCTTTGCGTAGTCGCGCAGCGCAATGCCCTCGGAACCCGAAAGCGGCCCAATAACAATGTCGACTTTGTCTTGCTCGACTAACTTGCGAACGGCCCGCAGCGCGCTTTCCGGGCTGGCATCGGTTGCGCCGACAATCACCTCAATATCGCGACCGCCAGCTTTGTTTTTAAATTTCTCGAGTGCAACATCAAATCCGCGTTTTCCATCCTGGCCAAGCACCGTATATGTGCCTTCCAGCGTGGCCATAAATCCGACCTTTAACTTTTGCGCCATGACCGCAGAAACGGACATGGTCAGCACCGCAGCGCTGATTGCAACAGTTGAGAGTGATTTCATCAGCTGTTTCCTCCACCCAAATGCGCACTGTTTTATTGTTCCCGGCTCGTCCATGACGTGTGCCGGATTTGAGCTATCTCCTGCACCTGCGAGAAGACTGCCTCAGATAACGGACGCGCGCTGCCCGCTGAATCGAAGCATATTCGCATTCTGGTGCATGACAAGAACATTGGCGGTGCGCTTCGACCATGGTCGAGCACGTGATGGCCCGCACCGAGCTGCCCAACTTTTCACCAACAGGCACGTGATGAACAAACGTCGTCATTTACTCTGCAGCGGCCTGCGAGCCAATGAACCAGCAAAATCATCAGCTATCTTATGAAAAGATGCGCGGAAAACTCAGAACATCAAAAGCTGAAGCATTCTGCTCAGACGGAAACGCCTCAAATCATGCGCCTTCATTTTGGGATCACAAGCGCTGAATGATCACGCTCGGACGCGAGCGCGGCGCACACGATATGCCATCAACGAACGCGCCAAGACGATCGTCAACGCGCCGTCATGGTCTCTCGCAAGAAGTCCACGACGGCCGCAACGCGCGGCAAATGTCGCCTTTCCGGTATCACGAGTGCTGTGATCGGTTGGGGATCAGCATCGTGCGTTTCAACGAGAAGGGGCAGCAGGCGTCCGTCGGTCAAGGCGCCTTCGCCCAGGAAATCCCCGACCCGAATGATGCCGGCACCGGCCATGGCCATCTCCAGCAACGCCTCAGCATTGTCTGACCGGAAGTTGCCAGAGACATTGATTGTCTGCCGTCGTCCAGCGCACACGAACGGCCACTTGTCGAGTCGGGAGAAACCAGCCAATGCCAGGCAGTTGTGATCGATGAGATCCGATGGCCGCTGCGGCCGTCCGTGACGCGCAAGATAGTCCGGACTGGCCGCAATAACGCGTCGTACGTCACCAAGCCGAATTGCAATGAGGTCGCTGTCGTTGAGCGGGCCGACTCTGATCGTGATGTCAATCTGCTCGGCGATGGGATCGATGCGCCGGTCCGTAACGGACAGGTCGAGCGAGAGCATCGGATGCGCGGCCTGCAGCCTCGGCAAAGACGGCACCAGCTTGTAGCGAGCAAATGCAGTCCCGGTGTTGATGCGAACATGCCCGCGCGGTGCGCCGCCAGACGCATTTGAGACTTCGGCTTCTGCAGCTTCAATCATATGCAGGATCTGTCGGGCGTGGCCGAGATAGATTTCGCCCTCTTGCGTCAGCGTCAGACGTCGCGTGGTCCGGTGCAACAGTGTCGCGCCAATTCGCGTCTCAAGTCGCGAAACGGCCCGCGAGACACCGGATGCGCTCATGCCCAATTCGTCGCCGACGGCAGCAAACGCGCCAAGTTCGGCCGTTCTTACAAACGCCGCGATGTCGGCAAGGTCAGTCATAGGGGTGCCAATTCCTGCCTATCAGGCAATTCTGAGTGCGATTATTGATTATTTATCGTCAATTGAAGCAAGAATAAAACCAAGGCATCGTCAATCCAGAACAGGATGCCAACGATGCCGATAACAAAAATTTCCGTCCCCAACCATCTCCCAACTGACAAAGTGCGCGCACTTGCCGATGCGGTCCAGGATGCGCTCGTGACGATCTGCGATATTCCGCCCAAAGACCGCTTTCAGTTCATATCGCGGTTAGCACCGGACGCCATGATCATCGATCCGACGTTTCCGGATCTCAGCCGAACAGCGGACGCCTCGATGGTTGAGATCATCATGATCGGCGGTCGCGATGCCGAGCAAAAATCGCGCCTCTATCAACACATCGTCTCTCGATCAGAAGCGGCAGGTTTCGTCGGTGACGACATCATGATTGCACTCATCGAGAATGAGCGTGAGGATTGGTCAGCTGGCCGTGGGCAATCGTACGCAAACGTATCGTGAGTTGTGACCGGACCCGAACTGGTATGAGACGAGGCCGGCGTTTCGCTTGCCGACGTCAATCCGATGGTGGGCAAGAGCGTGAGTGCGACAGCGCGCGTCGCCCGGCTGCGTATAAGGCGGTAATCTGATGCTGCGCGTACTGGACTTCGAAGATATGGATCAGGTGGCCGTTCTTCAGCGACAGGTTCGCGATCACGCTCTTCCATGGATCAAGGTGCTTCATACACCGGAGGAGGATCGACAGTTCTTCCGCGGACACGTGTTCTCGATATGCAAGCTATGGGGCTGTTTCGAGAATGAGCAGCTTGTGGGCTTTATCGCGTTTCGTCAGGGCTGGATTGATCATCTTTACGTCCGACCGGAGACACAACAGCGCGGAGTCGGCACACGTTTGCTCTCCGTTGCATTAAGACCTTCTCAAAACATGATGCTGTGGACCTTTCAACGAAACACAAGTGCGCGGCATTTCTACGAAAAGCGCGGCTTTGTTTTGGTAAAAGAAACGGACGGCCAAGGCAATGAAGAGAAAGAGCCCGATGCCTTGTACTCATGGCAAGCTACAAGCCGACCTGAGGCGCGTTGACTAAGCACGCGCGCACCGACACATCAGTCCCGGCAAAGAGCCAACATCTATGTCTGCGCGAACCAGACGAGTTCCGGTGGCACGAGACAGCGTTCAATTATTCGCTTTCAGCGCCGGCGGGACGTAATGATCGCATTTCCCGTCTCGATCGGAATCGCTAATGTCGTGCTCCCCGACGAAGGATCCTGAAAAGAACTTCAAAGCGGCATTCGCAATTCTGGAGTCGGTTTTGAGGTCGTCTGCAGTCTTGATGTGAAATACACATCGTTCAAAGTCGGCGACCCCTTTGACCGTGATGGTGATTTCAGTTGGCACACGATAACAGGTTTTAACACGAACGTTTCCAGCTACGTCGATCAATCCATCAGTTCGTGGTTTCATCGTCGCCCGATTGACGATGACCTCGGAGCGGTCGGCCAGCGACTTTCTGCAGACAAAGCCCGAACAGCGATTGCATGCTGACCGGAGCTTTTCCTCGACTTGGCCTTTGATCGGCGTATCTTCGAGCAGGAATCTCGACACATCGACTTCGGCGGCCCTGCTGACCGATGCGGTTGCAAACAACGATGACAGAACCACTGTAGCGAAGAAGACCGGCAACATGGCTTTTCCTGACAAGAGCTTACGCGGTTGAAACGTGGCGATGGAGATGCCTGTAACGTTGGGCCAAATTCAGACAGCCTCAAAATCCGGCCCCGATTGCCTCTCCTCTCGGTCGCACAACAGCCCGTCGTAGGGCCCGACACACGACGATGCCGACCGCGTAGGCTTTCTTAGCGGACATATCGCAAGATACGCTGTTGCAGTTTGCTGCCTCTCAAGGGGCTAACATCAGGCTAAGCCGTTGCAAAGGATGCATCCAATGTATGGGATCATGATCTATGACGGCGTCGAGCCGATCGACATTGGCGCGACGTTCGGTGTCCTGTCGATGGCACGGCGGATGTGCCCGGGTCTGCAGTTTGCCGGAGTGGCGCAGAACAAGGGCGTGGTCCGATGTGCTAACGGTCTTGAGGTCATTGCGCAGTATGGCTTCAAGGATGCGCCGGATTTCGACGATCTGATCGTAACAGGTGGGCCCGGTTGGCGAGATGCGGCAGCCGATGCGGAAACGCTGGCATACTTGCGATCCTCGCCGTCGCGGCTCACGGCGATCTGTACGGGCGCAATGATCCTGGCTGCATCAGGCCGCCTGCATGATCGCCGCGCGACCACAAAGTCAGAAGTCTTCGATGGAGAAGTCTCCCCACTCGCCGAGTTGTCCAAGACACTGCACACAACACGGGCCGCCGTGGTGGACGATCGCGACATCGTAACAAGCGGCGGCGTGACACTCGGAATCGACGCGGTGTTTTACTGCCTCGCGCGCAGTCATGGACAAGCGGTGGCAGACGAAACTGCCCGCGTGATGGAGTATCAGCGTGCCCTTCGCGTGAACAAGGAAGAACTCGGCTACGGATGAGCAATGCGAGCGATACGTGAGGGACAGCTAAGACGACGGTGCACGTTTCGATCGCGACTGGAGCAGACAGACAAGCCGCCCATGACCTCACAGGCTCGCAAAGTGATCACTCGCCACGCCATGAAGGTTCGACCACATCAGCTTCAGATTGGACAACAGACCGGCTGCGACACCGCGGTTGGCCAGAATCACGATTGCTGCGCGCTTTTGCGGGCAGACGTACAGTGCAGATGTTGAGCCCGCCGTACCACCATCATGGAACAACACCCGCGGGGCAGACGGGTCCAGCACCATCGCCAACCACCCGAGGCATTGCGCCGTCGGCTGCATGTCGCCGTTTGGCCCCAACCCGACAACCGGCTGTGCCGTAGACGCAATCGCGCGTGCGATGGGTGTTGTTGGCGTGTCCATGGCCGCCGCCACTTGGCCCGAAAATCGCGCAAGATCACGCGCCGTGGACCGTAGAGCGCCTGCTCCGGCAACGGCTTGAAAAGTCCATGGTACGACCGGTTTGCCGGACGAGGCGCGCGGCTGGGCGAAGCGCTGCCGCTGATCGTCCGTCAGAGCGATTGCAGTGTCATTGAGACCAAGCGGCTCAAGCACCTTTTCCTGCAGGAGCTCTGGATACGGTCGTCCCAGGCTGACCGCGAGAACCTCACCGAGCAGGCCGAAGCCCAGATTCGAGTATGCATGCGATGTTTCGCGCGGCGGCTGGGACGGACGCCAATCGCGCACCCAAGCCATAAGATCATCGCGGTCGAAGTCCGCATAGGGGTCCGCACCAACACCACCAATGACGGCCTTCCACATGGGAACATGCAGACGTGGCAATCCCGACGTGTGGCTCGCAAGGCGTCTCGGCGTTAACGAGGCCGGTGCACCTGAAAACGCCGGACAGAATTCGCCGATAGGACGGTTCGGATCAATGTCGCCATCAACCGTCAGACGCGCCAACAGAAGAGCCGTGAAGACCTTTGTGATGGACCCGACCTCGAAAACCACATCCTCAGGCGCACATGGCTGCATAACTGCCGGGTTACCAAACAGCGTCACGTGCTCTTGTCCATCCTGCGCAAGCAGCACGACAACAGCGGAAGACGGCCCCTGATACGGCGCTGCGAGCTTCGCCGACACGTCAGCGTGGTCGTTGGACATTCGAGCCACCTCTGTAGTGATCAGCGGCGTCATACGACCGCAACATGTCAACAAATGGCACTGCGCCAAACCGGTCGCGCGAGGAATTGACACATGGGATTGCGCGACAAGCAACAAACGGCAGAGTAGGTGCCGCATCAGCGGCCGGAGGCCGCCCAAGGAGCTGGCGCCTGCGTTAGTCAGCGTTGTCATGATCATCGTCTTCTCGTCCGCCAGCACCAGTTAGCAGTTCATTTCACTGACCGGTCCGTGCAATAATCGCGGCCGGACACCGGATGACGTCGATCGACTGTCCGGCTCATGGAAGGTGCAAGGCGATGGAATTTGCTTACTTGGGTCGCAGCGGCTTGCGCGCATCGCGGATTTGTCTCGGCACAATGGACTTTGGCGGCGAAACCGACTTGCAGGCCGCACAAAGCATGATCGACAGGGCGCGCGAAGCGCAGGTCAACTTCATCGATACGGCGGACGCCTATACGGGTGGCAAGTCCGAAACGATGGTTGGGCAGCTTATTGCCGAGGATCGAGAAAACTGGATCCTGGCAACCAAGGTTGGCCAGCAAGACGGTCCGACCCATCGGAAAATGGGGCTGTCGCGCAAATGGATGATGCGGGCAATCGACGACAGCCTGGGACGGCTGGGTACGAATTACGTCGACATCTACTACATGCACCATCGCGACCGCGATACGCCGTTGCGCGAGAGTATTGCGGCCATGCGCGATATCATCGCTGCCGGCAAGGCCCGCTATTGGGGCTTCTCCAACTTCTACGGCTGGGAGATTGGCGAGATCGTCCGGTTATGTGACGACGTCGGTGCGCCGCATCCCGTCATCGCGCAACCCATGTACAATCTCGCCATGCGGATGGCCGAGAATGATTATCTGCCGGCTTGCGAACATTATGGCATTGGTGTCGCGCCATTCTCACCGCTGGCGCGTGGAATCTTGACTGGCAAGTATCGGCAGGGAGAGGAACCACCGGCCGGCAGCCGTGCCGCGCGCGGCGACTCCAGCCTTCTCAATCGAGACTTCCAGAAAGAGACCTTCGAAGCCGTTGAACAAATCCGCGATCATGCTGCGAAGCGCGGCCTGTCGCCAACCGCTTTTGCCGTTCTTTGGGTCCTCAACAACAGCATTGTTTCAACAGTCATTGCCGGTCCGCGAACGCCGGAGCAATGGGCATCTTATCTTGACGTCTTCAGTCACGAATTCACGTCAGGCGATGAGGCCCTTGTCGACAAGCTCGTGGCGCGAGGGCACCCCGCTGCGCCGGGCTTCAACTGGAACCGGCACCCGCCAATGGGCCGCAAACCGCAAACAGGTTAGGTTGTCCGCCGTGAGGCTGTGAGACGCCTTTCAAGCGCCTGCACCGTCTTGGCAGTGGCCGTCGCGTTTGAAACCGTCGGCCAAGCTGGCAAACCCATGTCCTAACCGTGGTCGCGATAAACCGGCTCCGGCAGAGCAAAGAACGCGTGCAGGATGTGGTAGGCGATCATGTAGTTTTTCTGCTGAAAGCTGGCGTGGGAAATGCCGGGCATAATTGCGAACTGCTTGTCGTTATTCGGCAGCGCTTCGTAGAACTTGATCAGGTCCTCGACACTGGCGATCCCGTCGAATTCACCGCGCATAATGATCGTGGCCGCTGTGATCTTCTTCGGATCGACCAACGGCAGGTTCGCGCACATGTCGATGTAGGTGCCATTCGGCATCGAGTCGTCGAGCGCCGTGATCGCAGCAGCAAAGGCCTCGATAGTGGCTTTGTCTGCCGTGTCGGGATGATCGCGGTTAAAGATGGAGTAGACAAAATCGAGGTCGATCGGGCGGCGCTTGTTCTCACGAAACTGGGGCAGCTTCTTCTTGCGATCGGCCAGGGTCGGGCTGCCCTCACCGGTCCAGACAAACGCATCCAGGGCGAGACGGGCGACGCGGTCGGGACAGTTTTCCGCAAACTTCGCCGCGCGCAAAGCGCCGGATGAAATGCCGTAGACAAGCAGCGGCCCACAGTTGCGCTTTTCCATGATGTAGGCACTGGCAGCCGCCAGGTCGTCGGCACCGTTGGCAATGTCACAGTAAATGTCCCTGTCTTTTGTCGATCGGCCGTAACCTTCCATGTCGACGCACCAGGTATCGAAGCCCTGCACCGCAAACCAATTCATGACCGAGCTGAAGGGACGGCCGTCGACGTGAAGGTCGAACGTCGGCTGCGACGCCATCGATGATCCATGGACGAACAGAATCGTACCGTTCTTGTTTTCGGGAGCGCCGCAATACTTCTCCCAAAGAAACAGCTTGACGTCGCCCTTATTGGTCCAGTGCTCTTCGCCTTTGACTTGGTCTTCGCTCACGTGATTTGTCATCAACTGTCATCCCCAACGTTTTACAAATCTATCCTCATCAACCACGCTGATCCGATCACGCCTTGTATTCCACGATGTCGAACCCGCGATTGCGATCAATCAGATACACCAACCCCCGATCGTCGACGTCGACATCGTTGGTTTGGGGGCTGCCAAAGCCGGAGCGCGGTTCCGGCATAAAGAACGCGTCTTCGCGCGGCTCTTCCGGCACCGAGATGTCGACGACCCTGAGACCGCCGGAAAACCAGGCGCAGAATACTTTATCGTCGTCGATGTGCTCTTGAAACTGATGCATGCCGAACCGGCCTTCGCTCCGCGACCACGGGCTATCCATCTCACTGACATGGAATGTCGATAGCGGCGTGATCTGTGTGCGATCGCTCGCATCGAAAACCCATAACCCGGCATGCGGCTGGCCGTGGCGGTGCTCGTGTTCTTCATCGCAAGCCAGTGCAATCGTGCGACCATCAAACTGTTTCGCCGTCGGCATGACCGTGTGCGTCGGCTCGACCACCCAGGGATGATAGTTGTAAGCGCCAATCGTCTTGGGCGCCGTGATGTCGGAGATATCGACGACACGTATGCCTGCATGCCAGACAGCGGCCCACAGCTCGTTCCCAACACGCATCGCATGGTGGAGGCGGTGGCCATAGCCGGTCCAGGTTGGCGTCTCGCCACCGGCAACATGTTGCCCCGGCAGCCACCATCGCGAGACTTCCGAAACACGCTCCGGATCAGCCAGGTCGTAGATGACCAGGATGTTGCCGACGTAACCGTCCATTTCCGTTGAGATATAGGCGTAGCGTTCGTCCATATCGAAGCGGTGGACGCCAAAACCGTGCGTGCGCACATAGTTGAGGAGCTTCGGCTGCGCCGGATTGGATATGTCCCACAACTTGAAGCCACCTTCGTCGTATCCGCGCGCAACTGCAGCCCGCATCTCCGCAAGGTCGGTGACGGATACACCCATGTCGTCCGCGACCTCTTCCGCCGTCGGCTTGCGGCCATGCACCGACGTCAACCGCTTTTCAACGTCCGGGATGCGCGCACCGCGGCGGATAAAATGCCGGCGATCCTGTTCGACATTCGTGATCATATAGTCGCCGGCAACGCGCACCTTGTGGGTGTGCGACCAGCGACTGCCAACGTCGATCTCCGCAATCAGTTTGGGCGTTTTTGGATCTGAGACATCGATGATGGACGTCCCATGCGGTGGCTTCATGTGGCCGACGTAGGCTATGCCACTGCGCACCATAACCTGCCCGCCGCCCGGGATATCCAGGCCACCGACATGACGCACATTGTCCGATTTCAGCGCAACCATATCAGCTCGCTCTCCGTTGGATCAGCCAGGATTTCAAGGCAGGCCCAAAGACGGATAGGATCAGGAGTATCCAGAGTACATTTCCAACGTTGGATGAAAACAGGGTCGTCAGGTCGCCTTGCGAAATGCGCATGGCCCTGAGGAAGAAGTTCTCCAGCAGTGGGCCGAGGATGACGCCAATCAGGATCGCAGCAACATGGTACCCGGTTCTGCGCGCGATGTATCCGATGACCCCGAATACGATCGCGATCCCCATATCAAAAACATAGGCCCTGGGCACAAACGATCCGACCAGCGTGAACGCGATGATGATCGGCGCCATGTAGACGGTCGGCACAATCAACACCTTGGAAAAGTAGCGCGTCAGGGGAAGGATGAGGAGGCCCAGCAGGATGTACGTCAGCGCCATCGCCGCGAACGGGCCGTAGCCAACCAATGGGCTGCTCTCGAAAAGATCCGGCCCGAACTGCACGCCATGATACTCGAGAACGACGGCCATGATGGCTGCCGTGGCGCCGCCAGGGACACCGATGATAAGCAACGGAATGAGCGTACCGGCGGTCACGCCGTTGTTGGCGGACTCCGGCGCGATCAGCCCTTCGATGTGGCCGGTCCCGTACTTTTCCGGTGTCTTCGAAAACAACCGTGATTGCTGATAGGCGACGAACGATGCGATCGCCGCGCCCGCTCCGGGAATGACACCTATCACAAGCCCGACGATACTGGTCCAGACGATATGAGACCACCGCTTCAGCGTCTCATAGATCCCTTCGAAGGTTTCCAACCAGTTTGACCCTGCCGTCTTGGCCGCCGCATTTTCGGTCAAGACAATGCGCCGTTCGATCACGACAAACGCTTCGGAGACGGCAAACAGGCCGACAAGCGCCGGAACCAGCGGGACTTTGTCGTAGAGTTCAAGAAAACCGAACGTGCCGCGCGGCGCCTCGTACACCACGTCTGCGCCGATGTAACCAATCATGAGGCCGAAGAACCCGGCAATGAGGCCTTTGATGGTGTCTTGCGCGGAAATCGTCGCGATCAAAGAGATCCCGAACAGCATCACGACAATCATCTCAACGCTGTGCAGGTAAAACGCGACCTGCGACAGCCACGGAATCAGGACCAGCGCGAGCAGCGTCGTCAGCAGACCACCAAGCACCGATGCCGTAAACGAAATCGCGAGCGCCTGCTGGCCATGGCCCTGCGTCGCCATCGGGTAGCCGTCGAGCGGCGTCGCCGCAGCACCGGCGGTTCCCGGAATGTTGACCAGAATTGCCGGAATGCCGGCACCCAGACGGGAGGCGGTGTAAATCGCCGTCATGAAGATCATCCCCACCTCCGGTGGCATTGCCAGCGTCAGTGGGAGCAGAATGATGATCGTGTTTGCGGCGCTGAAGCCGGGAATGGCGCCGACGACAATGCCGAGCACCGTGGCAGGAACAATGACCCACCAATAGCCAAGCGTGTCACCGAACAACGAAAGAAAGAGTGAAAGGTCAACGGTCATTCAATGCCTGCTTGATCGATTTGGCGTAGGGAGCCAGAAAATTCTCAACCGGGCCCTTCGGGAACCGTGTTTCGAAGACGAAGATGAAAATGAAATAGCCGATCAGCGAACAGCTGATGGAAACCAAAGCAGCGTTTTTCCAGTTCCAAGGCGAGGACAACAGTACGATCGCGAGAAACAGAAAAACCACTGTGGAAATCGTAAAGCCCAAATCCTCGATAAACCACACATAAGCGACGGTCAGCACCAGCAAGCCAACACGTTTCATATTGTTGCGGTAATCGAAGTCGATGGCGCCAAAACTGATCATCTCCGTTCCCAGCCTAAGCCGTATGATCGTCCGCACTGCGAACGCGAGGATCGCCAGCAACAACAAACCGCTGACCAGCACCGCACTGGCCTGAGCGATCCAGGGAACTTCGGTTATCGTCGTCAGATAGTAGATGGCGAAAGCCAACGCCATGACCGGAATGATCAAATCGGGCAGGACATTCCGGGGCGTGGGCGTGCGATCACCTGAGGTAGGTTTTTCGGTCACGGGAGGAGCGCTCAACGGAAAATCAAAAGATGCCCCGCGCACTGGTCGACCTGCGCGGGGGTGACGGTGGAGCAGAGAGAAAAGTGGATCACTTCCACTTCAAGAGGTCACGGTACTGCATCCCGACCTCCGTGATGTTTTTCACGTACTCTTTGCATTCTTTCTCGTAACCGGGATTGACCACTTCCCATGG
>JBCDAH010000117.1:0-15914 GCA_039186015.1 Pseudomonadota bacterium | reverse complement strand
GGGACTCCCCTGTTCTATCCCGAACCACGTTCTGGGGTTAAAAATGCGACCTGGAGCGCACCGTTTTTGATGTCTCTTCGAGCGTGTCATCGGCTGAGCACGCCTTGAGCTGGCGCATCCCACACAGCTGCGAATGATCGTCTTGTGTATTGAATTTTATGATATTTTTCGGTTTATGCCTAAGCGCGTTGCGCTAGTAGAGGCGTGCAAACTCTTCCTCTTGCACCACCAAATCCGTTGTCAGATGATTTGCGTCACCCGCAATACGGTTAATTCAAGGAGCGGGTATTTCGAAATCACATTCAATATTCTCTCATAATAAAATCTAGATTGTCTTTGAAATCTCGACAAATGCAATTAATTTATCGATCAAATTTGCTGCTTTTCAGAAAGAAGGCGCCCGGTCAGTGCTCGGTCTTTGAGGTGGATCAGAATGTTCATGCGTGATCTGGATATTCCATTCTTTCGTCTCGAAGACCGTATTCTGTTGACTGCGGAGCCGACAGCAACGATCGACGCTCCGGCGCAAGCTGATCTCGGAGCAGACTTTCAGGCCACGATCACATTTGATAACACGCACCCGACCGACGCCGGGTATGGCCCATATGTCGATGTCATCCTGCCTTCCGGTATAGACGGTGCGGCTACGCCGGCCGACCAGTCCGACGACGACGGCGTCACATTCAATGGTGCCACATTTCTCGGCGCGTCGCTGGTGACCACTGAAATCGTTTTTGACGCAGCCGGCGAAGCGCTTCATCCCTACGCAGTCGACACGGCGGGATCGCCGGTCGTCATCAACGGCACACCCGGTGACACCTTGGTGGTCATTCAACTTCCGTTCGGCTCGTTCACGGCTGATCAGACACCAGCCGAAATCGTTCTGGACCTCACCATGTCCGAGGACGCTGACCTGGGCCAACCGTTGGACATTCAGGTCAGTTCCGGCTTCCAATACGGCAATGACCCACTGGACAACCCGACGACCGATCCATCCGTTCAGCAGAGTACGCCAAGCAATGCGTCTGTTGAACCCAGTGCGTTCGATCTGACAAAAACCTACATAGGGCCGGAGAATGAAACGGCGACCGGGCCGAACTTCACGCGGTTTTACGAACTGACTTTGGATGTGGCCGATGGGCAGACCTTCAACAACGTCGTGATCGAAGACGACTTGCCGAACAACATCGTACCGGTCGGCTATCAGATTGTAGCAGGTGCGCCAACATCAATCGGCTTTTCCGGCGGTACCGGTACGGCATTGAACGGCAATGTGTTTTCGGCGGACTTCGGCACGATCACGGGTTCCGCCGGCGCTGAAGCTGTGATCCGAATTGAGTTCTACGTTCCCGAATTCGATGCTGACGGCGCGCGGGTGATTGATCCGAACAACGGTGACGTGACCGTTGTCACTAACGACGCGCGAGCAAGCGGTGATCATGTGCCGCTGGACAGCCTCCGCGATCCCGTCACACCGGTTACGGTCGACGACGCCGCCACCGATCATAACCTTGATGCGTCCTCGATCGTCATCCAGAAGTCGTCATCATTGTCCGTCGACACGGGCGCTGCCGGATTGAGCCCGGGCGATACGATCGCGTATACGCTGCAGGTCCAGATCTCTGACTACTTCTCGTTCAACAACCTGGTTCTGGACGACGTGCTGTCGGACGGACAGCGCCTGGATACGTCCGGGCCAAGCGTCGCAGAGTTCACCGTGTCAGAGCGCGGCGGCACGACGTCCGGCAGCTTCAGCCTCGGCGTTGACATGTTTGCGTCGGTCGACTCGCCGGGCAGCGGCCAGACGTTTGTCGATTTCGATCTGTCGGCCGCGCTCGTCGGAGCAGGTGTGGACGGCGCATTGGAAGGAGGGCTTGCCAACGGCACATTCGGTGGCACGACCGCGACGATCACATATCGCACCATCGTGCAAGACGCATACACCGATCAGTTTCCATCCGGCGAACAACAGGTTGGCCAAGGCGACAGGCTTACGAACAGTGTTGACGTTGCAGGCGACGTCCTGGTGAACGGCACGCTGGCGCCGACCGGCCTGACGGAATCAGATGACAGCTCTGTTCAGCTGCAACTCGAGACCGGCACCGTCTCAAAGTCGATTTATGCCATCAATGGTAATACCGCTTTCGCGGATCTCGATATCGCTGCCGGCGACGAAGTCACCTACCGACTGACCTACGCACTGCCGTTGTCGTCTGTCGAGAACCTGATCGTAACGGACTATCTACCGCTTCCCGTTTTCGATGCCGGTCTCCCCGACCAGGCGAACCCTGGGCTGGTGTTCAATGATGTCATCTCGTCGGCTGCGCCGGCCGCTGGTGAGGCCCACTTTAACGCGACCGACACATTCCGAGCCATTTACGGATCGACCCCTGCGGTTTCCGTCGACACGACATCGAACGCGATCTCATTCAATTACGGGGACTTCGACGTCGATCCTGAGCAGCCATCGCAAATCGACATTTTGTTTACGGTGACCGTCGCTGATGAGAGCTTTGCAGATAACCTTCAACTCACCAATCAGGTCACGGTGGTTGAAGGAAACACGTTCAACGAATCGACATCGTCTGACGGCATCGTGCAGTTCACCTACGAGCAGGCCGTTCTCGAGGTCTCAAAAGGCGTCATCGCAACCGACCGCGCGGATGCGACCTTCTCGCAGGCGGCAGGGCCCGTTGGCTTTACCGACCCGGGAACATCTGGTTTCCGCGGTACGGCAACCTTCGATTCTGATGATCTCGACACGCAGGCGATCAACGCTGATCTGGACGGCATCGACGCCGGCGACATCGTGTCGTTTGGCATTGTCGTTGAGAACACGGGAACGATCGACCGAGGCGCCTTTGATGTATTCATCACGGATACTCTGCCTGACGGATTCGCGGTTCCAGGCACCGGCCTGAACCTGTCGGTCACAGACGCGAACGGCACCGCGATCAGCTACGTCACGGTTGGTGGTGGCTTGTTCGATCCGGCCGGTGGGATCGAACTGGTCGACCCAAGCGCCACGCAGGGCGCCCTTGCCTCCGCCGAAGAGGGTGCGGCCGGTACGAATATTGCGTTCATCACATACGACCTTGTCGCAACCCAGACCGTCGAGCCGGATCAATCGCTGACGAACGTTGCGACTGTCACGAACTACGCCTCTCGCGAAGGCGGCGTAGACCTTGTGCCAGACGACGATCTTTCAGACAGCGCGACCGTGACAACGACATTGCCGACTGTCTCCAAAACGCTGTTGGCGACAAATCACGCCGGTACAAGCGGAAGCAACGTTACGATTGGCGAAGAAGTTACATTCCTGATCACGGCGACGATCCCCGAGGGCACCATTGAGGATGTGGTCATCAGTGACATCATTCCGGGTGGCAATCCCGGTAATCTCGATATCTTGAGCACCCGCGTCGCGTCGATCAGCAGTGCAATCACCGGTTCTGCGCTATCCGTGAACGATACCGGGACCGGTACCGATAGCGCCACATTCAACTTCGGCGATCTGGTCAATACGGATACGGACAACACCACCGCCGAGCAAATCGTCATTGAGGTCATTGCACGTGTTGGTACCGACAGCGGTGCGACCGCAGACGGCGTGACCGAAGACGGCGACACGTTGCAGAACCGCGGCCGCATTCAATTCACGGACGCAGCGGACACCACGCGCACGTTGACCAACACAACCAGTGTCGATGTCTTGGAACCGGACCTGAACGTCACGAAGTCAGCTGGCACGCCCGCTCCGGACGCCGATGATCTCATCAACTACACGATCACGGTGGCGCACGATGCCGGATCGAATGCGGACGCCTATGACGTCGCCCTCCTCGACCAACTGACGGATCCTGATCTTGCGCTTGAGGTCGGCACCGTATCAGTTGTCCACTCCAGCCTCGGTGACATTACGGGCACTGCCGTGACGTCAGGCAACACGGGGGGAGATACCGAGGTTGCTGTATCCGTATCGGAAATCGCGCAATCCGACACGCTGACAATTACGTTCCAGGCGCGTGTTGATGTCGATGTCGTTCCAGGCCAAGCCATCTCCAACTCCGTGGCACTGAACTACGACTCGCTTCCCGCGTCGGTGACAGGTTCTGAGCCAACGGACCGCGAATACAATGAAACCGCAAACGCAGAAGTGACTGTTCCGGCCCCGGGCTTCACCAAGTCAATCGCTAGCACGTCTCACGCTGGCACGGATGACGCCCGGCATACGGCAGCAGAAGACCTTACGATCGGTGAAGAGGTCACCTACGAACTCGAAATTGAGCTTCCGGAGGGGCAGTCGAATATTGTCCTGACGGATGTGCTGCCCACCGGTCTTGAATTCGTTTCGAGTGAGATCACTGCATTTGGCGGCGACCTGTCGAGTTCCGCCGGACTGCTGCTGGGTTCGAACCCGACCACGCAGCTCGGACAGCAGGTCGCGTACGACTTTGGAACCGTGACCAACACGCCCGACGGAGATACAGACTCGGGCGACCGCATCACCGTCAGCGTAACCGCCAGAGTTCTTGATGCGGCGGCGAACCTTGACGGCTTGCTAAAGACCAACACGGCCAGCCTAGTTTATGACAATGGTACGCTCGACGACAGCGCCGTCGTTGATATTGTCGAACCCGACCTCGAGATTACGAAATCTGCGAGCACCGCGATCGTAAACGGGGCCGACACGGTCACATACGCGATTATGATCGGCCATAGCGTCAGCTCGGATGCCAACGCTTACGACATCGCGTTGACAGATCTGCTTACTGATGCCGACTTATCGCTTGTTGCGACCTCGGTTTCGGTTACGCACTCGAGCCTCGGTGACTTGACGTCTTCCGCCGGTATCGTCGTGGAGGGTAACACCGCAGGAGATGATGAGGTTCGTGTCAGTCTTGATGAACTTCTCCTGGGCGATACGGTAACCGTAACCTTCGATGCCGAGATCGCAGGCGATGTCATTCCATCTCAGACGATCACCAACACGGCGGATATCGTCTACGACACGTTGCCAGGTTCGCACCCGGAACAACGCAGCTACAGCGCGAACGACGACGCCGAAGTTACGGTCGCAACGCCGACGCTGGACAAATCCGTGCTCAGCACATCGATCTCCGCCACCGGGGACGGCGAGCATACGGGCGGTGTCTTGGATCTCGTCGTAGGTGAAACGGTCACCTACACACTCACAATCGGCGTGCCTGAAGGCGAGTCGGACCTCGTTCTGACCGATAATCTGCCGACAACAAACGGTGTTCTCAGCTACCAGTCACACGTCATTTCAACGTCGCCGACATCGAACATCTCGTTCGCCACACCGACTGTCACCATTACCGATAGCGCACTAGGCGATGGCCTTGACGACAGAATCGAAATCGATTTCGGGCGTGTGGTCAACACGCCGGACAACACGAGCGATGCCGATGATGTCATCACCGTCTTGGTGACAGCGCGGGTCGAAGATGTTGCGGCAAACGTTGACGGGGACACGCTGACCAACACGGCAACGCTGCAATACAACGGTGGTTCGGTGAACGATACCGCCGACGTCGAGATCGTCGAGCCGGAACTGGAGATCACCAAGACCGCATCTTCAGAAGCTTTCGATCTCGGCGAAACCGTAACCTACACCGTGGTCGTCGCCCACACGTCGGCCTCGACGGCGACGGCGTTTGATGTCGCCATTTCGGACCTTGTCGACGACCCTGACCTCTCGCTTGTCGATGGCTCCGTGTCGGTCAACCACACGTCGCTTGGTGACGTGACAGCGACGGCCGTCACAACGGGTAATGGCAGCGGCGACACCACAATCGCGATTGATCTGTCGTCGCTCGATCAATCCGACACGGTGACGGTGACCTATCAGGCTGTGATCAGTTCAACTGCGAACGAAGCCGATAACTTCGAAAACGACGTCACCGTTACCTATGACAGCAATCCAGGCTCCGGGCCAAGCCGCACGGGATCGGAGACGAGTGTCGAGAACGTGTTCGCACCGCCGTCGATCGTCAAATCGGTTTTGAGCACGGACGACGCGGACACGGGTTCCGGACAGTTCGATGCCGGTATCGTCGATGTTTCTCTCGGCGAAACCGTTACCTATCAGATCTCCGTCACCTTGCCGGAGATGCTCAACGAGAATCTGATCGTTACAGATTCCACGCCAGATGCTCCAGGTGTCTTGGACCTGGTATCGGGGCAGGTGATTTCGATCGGCTCGGGTATGACGGGCAGCCTGCTCACGCCCGGAACCGTCGTGACCGCAACCGACACGGACTCCGACAGCTATGGCGATCAGATCGTGTTTAACTTCGGCGACATCAATAATCCATTCGATGGATCCGTCGGCGCTGACGATGTCATCGTCATTGAAATCACGGGGCGGGTGCCGATCGACAGTGCCAACACCGCGAACGTCGACATTATCAATGCTGCCGATCTCAGTGTGGACCTCGACGGCCGGAGCTTTACGGATAGCGATACGGCGACCGTCGAGGTTGTCGAGCCTGAACTCAGCATTTCAAAGTCAGTCGACGTCTCGGCGGCAAACGCCGGTGACACGGTCACTTATACACTTACCGTCAGCCATGTGCCGACATCATCGGCTGTCGCGCGCGACGTCGTGATTGTTGATGCGCTTGCCGACGCAGGTCTCGAACTGGTCTCTGGTTCCATCACGGTCACCGGCACGAGCGGAAGCGTCGTCACCACCGAGGCCCCGACCGATGGCTTCCAAGTCGACATCTCACAGGTCGAACTTGGTGAGACCGTCACCATCACGTACGAAGCCCGTATCCTCAATGACGTGATCTTGGGCTCGTCTCTTCCCAATACCGCTGACCTTTCCTGGGATGGCACGGCCGGGCCCACCGGACGCACAGGAAATGACAGCGCTAACGAAGGCGTAACTGTCGACGGCGCGACGGCAATCAGCAAGACCATTGTCGCCACCAGCCTTGCTGAAACCGGAACGTCATCATATCCGATCGATCGAGATGCGTTGTCGATCGGCGAAACCGTTACGTATCACATCACGGCCACCTTATCCGAGGGCGCGGATACGGCCCTCATCTCGGACCAGCTTCCGTACCTGGACGGCGCACTTGGGATCGTGTCGACGCGCGTTGTTTCAATTGGCGGCAACATCACCACGCAGTTTCTCACTGTCGGCGACGGCGGCCTGACATCAGACGCGCAGCTTGGTGATGGCATCCAGGACAACGTGGTCTTCGACTTCGGCAACGTGAGCAACCTTGGTGACAACATTGTCGACGGCCGCGATCAGATTGTCGTCGAGATCGTCGCTCGTGCGCTTGACGTGCCTGAGAACAGTGCAGGCGATGTATTGGTCAACACCGGATCGCTGACAACGAACACGGGTACGCTGGTCGATACCGCCGACGTCGAAATTGTCGAGCCGGAAATCGTCGTCAAGAAGTCGGCAGAAAATGCGTCACGCTTCGTGACCCAGACGCAGACCTTTACCGTCATGGTCGAAAACTCGGGCAACGGTCCGGCATATAATGTTGCGATCACAGATACATTGCCGGACGGTCTGGCGCTGAATGCGGGCTCAATCAAACTCGCCGGCGCAACCGCCGCGGCAAGTCTCTCGGCAACCACGAACGATGGCTTTACGCTCAACGTTAGCCTTCTGATGCCGAACGAGGCTCTTACGATCACCTATACTGCGGATGTCGAGGTGACCGCACCTGGCGGAGAGACGCTGATCAACACCGTGTTTGCCGAAGGCGAGTCCGCACCAAATGGTTCCGGCCGCGAAACCGGGGACGATGACACTGCGGAAACTGATATCTTGGTGATGAGCTCGCAAGACCAACGGCAAAGCTACGGCAGCTTTGTCGATGACCAGGTCTTTCAGCCGCTCGTCAGCCTCAATCCGTTCTTTTCCGGTACTTCGGAGTACGCAGCCGACATCGTGGTAACGCTCCGTGACAACCAGGGCGCCATTATCGGGTCGCAGAGTGTGTTGGCTGATGCGGGCGGCAACTGGGTCGCAGCGTTTCCGCTGGCATCATTCGACACGCCCTTCGATCGTACGATTATCGAAAACGAGCTGATCGGAAACTCTCGGCTATTCGACAGTCCGCACAGCCTGTTTCATGATCAACAGGCAACCTTGTTGAGCGATACGACGCCAGAGCGGAACGCTCACGTCGGAACGCAGCTTGGCGACAATCCCTATTCCGTTGAGATCGTACAAGACCTTCCAAGCTATGCGCAGGACATCGACAAATCATTCAACGCGCGTGTTTACTTCACGCCGGTCGTCACCAACGAAGTGTTCAGCCATGAACAAGCGCTGGATATCAATCGTGTGTTTGAAGATCGCGCCGACGTCGCCCTGGACACACTGTATCATGCGTCTCTTGGACCGCTTGGAATGGGCGGCAACCGCTTTACCGAAGAGTTTCTCGCAACTGGTGGTTCACCGCACGGCTACTAGGTCGCTTCCGCCTCAGGCCAACGGCCTCTCGTGCGGTGTCAGCTCATGTCACGTACGTGAAGACTGAGTCTGGCGCCCATATCGTCGTCGTCTTAGGCAACGGCTCTGCAGTTGGTGCTGACTGCAGAACGACCGGTCATGTCGCAACCGATGCGCCAAGTTGGTCGGCGCAGACGTCAAGATCCGGCCGGCCCGGTTAGGCTTCTGCCGTCGGGAATTCGCTTTCCTGCAGTCGCTTGGACCGCTCGGCTCAGATTGGGATCTTGACACGGTCATCCTGTCGCATAAGCTGTTTGTGAAATTTCACAGTGATCTCAGACGAGGCGAGAGAGCGCGTGGCGCAGCAGTTGGTCAACGGTCTTATGCTCGGCAGCATCTATGTGCTCGTAGCCGTCTCTTTGACGCTGTCCATTGGGATATTGAACTTTTTGAATTTCTCAATCCCCGGCATGTTCATGCTCGGAGGCGTTCTGAGCTGGCTGTTTATCCAAGCCGGTTTTGCGTGGCCACTCGCGGTTGTCGCTGCGCTCATACTCGTTTGCATTTCCGCACTCGTCGTCGAGCGTTTCACGTACAGATGGATGAAGGGATCGGACCCCGAAGTTCCGCTCGTGAGTTCGCTCGGGTTTCTTATTCTCTTTGAGAACCTCATGATTGTTGCGGTGGGGTCGGATCAGCAGGCTTTTCCTCAGGTGCTTGGTGACTTCAACCTCAGGATCGCCGGTCTTGTCATTGGCGGACCTCAGTTGATCAGTCTGGGCCTATCTCTTGTTCTGGTTGCAATGATCGCGTGGTTGCTGCGTTCAACGCAGTACGGCAGACGGGTCCGCGCAATTGCCGAAAATCCTGATACGGCGACCATACTCGGCGTGAACCTGTCGGTAATTGTGCCGACCGTCTTCATTGCGAGCGGATTATTGGCTGCGATCGCTGGCGTTCTTTTCGCGTTCAACTATCTGCAGGTTTCGCCATTCATGGGTGAGGAGGTCGGGCTGAAGGGCATTTCCGCAATGATTGTCGGCGGCATGGGCAACGTGTGGGGAGCGGTCGTCGGCGGGTTGCTCATCGGTTTAACAGAGGTCTTCTCGATCTATTTCCTGGGTTCGGACTTTGTCGATATTACCGTGTACGGCCTCCTGCTTATTCTGCTGATTGTGCGTCCTCAGGGTTTGTTTGGCAAAGCAGAACAGCGCGAGAAACTCTGAGGCACCATGAGCGGTTATGTTGAAGGTATATTGGTTCTGCTGGCGATCAATGTCATCCTCGCCTACGCAGCAGCCCTGCCATTGGCCGGCGGCCAGCTCAATCTTGGCATCGCCGGGTTTATGGCAATCGGCGCGTACACATCCGCCTATCTTTCGAATGAGTTCGCTCTGTCGCTGTGGCTCACAATTGCATCCGGTTCGTTGGTCGCAGGCCTGGTCGCGCTGGCAATCGGTCTCCCAATCCTTCGCGCACACGGGATCTATCTTGCGCTCGCGACGTTCTCGCTTGGTGAGATCATAAAGGCGATATTCCTCAACATGGACGTCGTTGGTGGAGCTTCGGGATATGCTGTTCTTGCCTATCTCGAATCCACAGCTGTTTGGTCCATTGCTGCCGGCGTATTTCTGGTCATGGTGTTCATTTCCCAGACGCGATTTTTTCTCTATTTGACGGCAATTAAGAACGACGCGACTGTAACGGACCTCTTTGGCGTGAATACAAAAGGCATTCAGCTTGCATCATTTGTTCTTGGTGCTTGCGTGGCTGGTATCGCGGGAGGGGTCTTCGCTCACCTTTTCAGTTTCGTTGATGCTCAGTACTTTAGTGCACAGCTCAACATCTTTATTGCACTGTTTGTGCTTCTCGGTGGTGTTCAAACAATTCTTGGCCCGATGTTCGGCGCCTTGTTCTTCACGCTGTTGCCGGAAATCCTGCGCTTCAGCAACGAGTGGAGATTTGCTGTGTTCGCTGCTGTGATCATTTTGTTTATGGCATTAAGGCCGGAAGGCGTGATTACGTCGCAGCTGCTTCGATCCATTTGGAGGCGAAGGAGCGTGGCATGAGCGAGATATCCGCACCCGTACTCAGAGCTGAAGCGCTCAGTAAGTCCTTTGGTGGGCTAACGGTGGTGCACGACGTTTCGTTCGATGTTGAGGATCACGGGCGCGTCGCGCTGATCGGTCCGAATGGGGCCGGCAAGACAACGATTTTCAATCTCATCAGTGGCGTCTATCACGTAGATGCTGGCCGCATATTCGTGCAAGATGTGGATGTTACCGATGTGCCATCGCGCAAACGCATTGATTTTGGGGTTTCACGAAGCTTCCAGAACATTCGCCTGATGCAGCACCTTACGGTACTCGAGAACCTTTATCTTGGCCAGCATCACGTCAATGCGGGTTTCATCGACTTACTGACGCCGTTTCGTTTTAGACTGCGTCATCGATGGCAACTTGAAGCGATGGCTGCACTCGAGCGGGCGGGTCTCGCTGAGTACACCGACGCAACCATCCAGGAATTGCCTTACGGCGTTCGCAAGCGGGTCGATCTGGTGCGCGCGACACTCGCACGACCGCGCATACTCATGCTCGACGAGCCGGCTGCGGGATTGAACCCGTCTGAGGCAGACGACCTGAAAGCGGATCTGTTGCGGCTCAGCAGCGACGGTGTTGGGCTCTTGATTGTCGAGCACGACATGGCGTTCGTGCGTGAGCTTTGCGACCACGTGATCGTCTTGAACTTCGGCGAGAAGATTGCCGAAGGTTCGATGGCTGACATCCGGGAAAATGAACTCGTGCGCGAGGCTTATCTTGGCGGTGACCTGGAGCAACGCAATGCTGCTTGAGCTCGATAAGGTCTCCATCAGGTACGGTCGTGTGAAGGCCGTCGACAAGTTGACACTCAACGTGGCGGAGGGAGAAGTCGTCACTGTGCTCGGAGCGAACGGTGCAGGCAAATCGAGCTTGCTGCGCGGCATTCTGGGCGTCGCGAGTTTCTCCAGTGGCCATATGCGCTTTGAGGGTGAAGACATTGCCGGATATGCCCCGCATCAGAGAGTTCGGCGCGGCATCTCGCTGGTACCGGAAGGCCGGCGTATCCTGATTAATCAGACGATCCACGAGAACCTGCTGCTCGGTGCGACCGCGCGTAAGGATCTGAGCGGTTTCGACCATGAGCTTGCCGCGGTCTATCGACAGTTCCCCAACCTGGAGGCAAGGCGGAACCTGGCCGCGTCATGCCTGTCGGGCGGAGAACAGCAGATGTTGGCGATCGGGCGGGCCTTGCTCGCGCGTCCACGGCTACTGATGCTTGATGAGCCGTCGCTCGGTCTCAGCCCCAAGATCGTTGACGAGATCTTCCGTCTGTTCCGGCGCCTCAACGACGAGGGGCTCGCGATCCTGTTGGTCGAGCAGAATACAGGCAAGGCACTGACCGTCGCGCATCGCGGCTATGTGCTGGAACGTGGACGACTTGTGGCCACAGGCACACCCCAGGAACTCGCAGAAAATGACCAGCTGACGAATGCCTATCTCGGACAGAGCGCAAAGGAGGTTGTTTCCTGATCGCCACCAACATTCGGTATAAATTCGTGCACAGGAGAGTTGACCATGTTCCACAGACGAAAGTTCCTGGCGTTGCTTGCGGTCGCGTGTTTGCCTTGCGCGGGCGCGAACCACGCTATCGCAGCTGATGAGATCGTTATCGGCTATGCGATGGCAAAGACTGGTCCTTATGTCAGTCTTGCAAACACGAATGAAATCGCCATAGACATGGCAGTTGAAGAAGTTAATGCTGCGGGCGGTATCAACGGCAAGTCCATCAAACTCGTGAAGTTCGACACTGCCGGCGATCCGAAACAAGCTGTTCTGGCTGTGCGAAAGTTCGCGCAGGATAATAATGCACTCGCCGTCATCGGACCCTTCAGCTCCAGCGAGTGCAAGGTCGTATTTCCCGCCGCTGAGCGGCTCGGCATTGTCACGATGTCGATGGCGTCGTCTGCCCCGAACCTCGCGAAGCCGTTCAAGTATGCATTTCGCAACACGACGGGAGAGGGCACGATTATCAAATTGGTGCTCGAGAGCATTAAGAAGCGGGGATTGCCGGCCAGCAGTGCGGCAATCGCGCATGCGACCGACGATACCGTTTCAAAGATTATCGGAACAAAGGTCCTTCCGAGCATTCTGAAAGGCGCTGGCATAGCGCCGAAAGATGTTGTGACGTTCAAGTACGCAGCGTTTGATTTGTCACCGCAGGTCTCAAAGCTGCTTGAGAATCCAACCGATTTGATCGGGCTTGGCGCGCCACCCGAAGCGGCGATTAAACTTGCAAAAGAGATGAAGCGCCAAGGTCACAATGGGCGCATATTCGGCGGGACAACTGTTGCCGATGTCGAACTGCCGCGACGCATGGACGGTGCCGGAAACGGCATGACGATTGGAACGACGTTCTATGAGCAACTCAACGACAAAACCAAGGCCTTTGGAGCAGAGTTCACCAAACGGACGAAAGCGGCTGGTATGAAACGGACGGTGGCCAATCAATTCGATGCCTCGGCCTACGATATCGTCTATCTTTTTGCTGCGGCGATGAAGGCAGCAGGCGTTACGGGTGATGCGGCGAAACTTGCCAGTGAGCGCACAGCAATCGCGACCGAGCTCGCCAAAATCAAAAAGTTGGATCTGCTTGAGGGCACAATCTCCATAGCGGACAACAAAGATGCTCTAAAGCCAATCTATATCCTCGAGGTTGATGGGTCCGGTTGGGCACTTAAGGACACGATCGTGCGTTGACCGTCCGGTTATCGCGTCTCATCCTACACGACCAATGGCTGCGGGCGCATGTGCGGCCACAGCCTGGACCCGACACTTCACAAGGGCTTTGGCAACGCGCGTGACACGAGCAATTACATTTAAGTTCATGTCGTCGGCAGGCGAAGAAACCAGGACCGTTCCAATTGAGCGTGCGATCATTGCGGGCTGGACAGCGCGCAACCAGGCCGCCGTCGAGGAGCACATCGCTGAACTCGAGAAACTCGGTGTTGCCCGGCCGGCGAGAACGCCGATGTTTTACCGTGTTGCTACAAGCCGGATCACAGTTGCGCATGAGATCGAAGCGATTGGAGGTGCGTCTAGCGGTGAAGTCGAGTTCTGCCTCGTAAACATCGATGGCATGCTCTGGGTCGGGGTCGGCTCGGATCATACCGACCGTGAGGCAGAGGCCTACGGGGTGACGCTCTCAAAACAGCTTTGCGACAAGCCGATCGCCAAGTCGTTGTGGTGTTGGGATGAGGTTGCGCCGCACTGGGATCAACTGCAGCTTCGTGCTGACGTCACAATTGATGGGGAGCGTCTCGTCTATCAGAGTGGTCCGGTTTCCGAGATGTTGGACCCCAGGGATTTGCTGGTTAGATTTGCCAAGGAAGACCAACGGGGAGGGCTGGGCCCCGGCGACCTGATGATGGGAGGAACACTGCCTGCAGTCGGTGGTGTACGTCCGGCGCAACGTTTTGATTTTGAGTTGATTGATCCCAAACTTGAACGCCGGATTTCGCACGGCTACGACATTAAAGAACTCCCGGTTGAAGGATAAGATGGTCGTGTTGCGGGACGCTAACGTTTACCAGGAAGAGCGTGCTTCGGACGAGAAACAGTCGCTGGCCGACCTCGCCTATCAAGCTCTAAAGCGCAAGATTCTGACTTTGGAATTCGAGCCGGGCTCATATCTCAACGAGGCGCAAATCGCAGAGACGCTTGAGCTGGGTCGCAACCCGGTTCACAACGCCGTCAAGCGCTTGGTTTTCGAGGGGCTCATTGATGTCATGCCGCGCAAGGGCCTGCTTGTGCGCTCTTTGAACCTGCGCGAAATTTTGGAGATTGCCGAAGTTCGTTTGGTCAACGAGTCCTATTGTGTGCGGTGTGCTGCAGAACGGGCATCGAAACAAGATATCCTGCGCTTGAAGGATGTTATTGCGGCCTCGCGGCGTGCGCTGAGGTCTCGCGATATCGAAGCCCAAATGTTCCTCGACCGGGACTTTCATTTCGCAATCTTCAAGGCAGCCCAAAACACGGTGCTTGAGGACATGCTTCAAGTTCTCCACGAGCGCTCGTTGCGGAACTGGTACATTTCGCTCAAGGCGCCGGCGCAGGCCAGAAGCGTTGTTCAGCAGCACAGCGCCGTGCTCGCAGCGATCGAGGCGCATGACCCCGATTCAGCCGAACGCGAAATGCGCTACCATATCCACGCATGCAGCGAAAATCTCAAGCGTCAGGTTTGAGTGCGTGCCCAACGCTCGCAGCGGTCACTATCGCGTTTCAGCTCTCATCGTAATAATGTGACTCAAGCAGCACGCACCCGCCGTTGGACTTGAATGGTCCGTGGTAGACGCCCGGCGGGCGGCAGGCGTAGGTGTGCTGTTCAAAAGCTTCCCCACCGTCTCCGTTCGCGTCATTGCCAACCGTCAAGTCGCCGGTGACGAGATAGACCTCTTCCCAATAGTCGTGGACGAACGGCTGCGTCGTGAACACGCCGGGCTGGAACCGCAACAGCCGCGTTCTGTGCCCGACCTTATTGCTCTCGTCCAGTTTGCCAGAGAGTATCTTCTGCTCAATACCGCTTGGATATCCGTCGGGAGTATGCCAGCCCTCATCGTTCATTGCGACCGGATGGAACTCTTTGTGCTCTTTATTAATCGACATACGATTGTCTCCTATTCTGCGGCCGTCGGAAAGCTATTCAATTCGTCTTCAAGCGAATAGCTATCGAGCATTCTGTCAACCAAACTGGTACAGCCGTCCCAGTCGGCCGTTCGAAAGCAGTGTCCCTTGGTCACGAACGTGGCCCCGGCGTAAAACATTTCATATTGCGCATGACGAGACGCAAATTCTGACCCGACGGCATCCCAGGCAAGCTTGAAAAACTTGACGCGTTCCTCAGAATTCGCAGCCGGAGACTGCTGTGTCTTTGCGATGATTTCGGCAAGCTCCGGGTTTGCGAAATCCGCCACGGATGACGGCAACATGATCATGCCGCCGCCCGCCAGATCGCGCAGCGTTGTCAGAACCTTGTTGTAGAGCTGTTGGGTCAGGACCTGGGCCGCATAGAGCGTCTGTCGATCCGGCACGAAGTAGGGCCCCTGTCGCTGTCCCTTGATCTCCATCGCGTGAACCAGGGAATCAACCATCGTGTTTTCTGCAGACAGCTGTCCGAGTGTCTCCTTGACTTGCGGGAATCCGCTGATGCCGTTTATCTCCGCGATACGCCGTGCCAGGCCTGTCAGGAAGCGCATTTTGACCATCAATCGAATTTGCGCCTGATAGTTTTGATAGACATGAGCAGGTGTTGCGTGGAACTGCCGTTGGCACATCTCCACGTCCTGATTGATGAACACGCGCTCCCACGGAACCTTCACATCATCAAAGTAGAGCACAGCGTCGTTTTCGTCGTAGCGACTTGAAAG
>JBCDAH010000116.1:0-16120 GCA_039186015.1 Pseudomonadota bacterium | reverse complement strand
TGTGAAGGTCTGGATCTTCAAGGGTGAAATTCTGGAGCATGATCCGATGGCGTCGGAACGTCGCGCAATCGAGATGCAGGAGCGTGGTGGCCGTCGCCGGTCGCCGCAGCCGGGCGGAGACCGTTAGGACCGCACGGCTTTTTACGTAACGCGGTGCGGTGGCGCCTGATTGGTACACATCGCGCGTTGAGACTTCGAGGTTGGGAACATGCTGCAACCGAAAAGATCCAAGTTCCGGAAGATGCACAAAGGGCGCATTCACGGAGCAGCCAAAGGCGGCACAACGCTGAATTTCGGCTCCTATGGTCTGAAAGCCGTCGAGCCGGAGCGGATTACAGCCCGCCAGATCGAGGCGGCGCGTCGCGCCATAACGCGACATATGAAGCGTGCCGGCCGCGTTTGGATCCGCATCTTTCCGGACTTGCCGGTGTCGAGTAAGCCGGCCGAGGTCCGCATGGGTAAGGGTAAGGGCTCGCCGGATCGGTGGGTCGCACGCGTCCACCCCGGGCGCATCATGTTCGAGCTGGACGGCGTTCCGGATGACGTCGCGCGCGAGGCGTTACGCCTTGGTGCCGCAAAGCTGCCGATCCGGACACGGGTCGTAACACGGATTGGTGTATGACGCGCAAGGCCGAACGGCCCTGTGCGATTGGAGATGACAATGAAGGCGAAAGAGGTTCGAGAGCTGTCGGACGATCAGCTAGACGACGAGCTGATCAAACTGAAGCGGGAAGCGTTCAATCTGCGCTTTCAGGCTGCGTCCGGTCAGTTGGACAACACATCGCGTGTTCGTCAGGTTCGCCGCGATATCGCGCGGATCTTGACGATCTCTCAGGAAAAGAAACGCGCCACGGCGGGCGAACAGCAGAGCTAAGGGAGTAGGCACGATGCCAAAGCGCATCCTGCAGGGCACGGTCGTGTCGGACAAAGGTGAGAAGACGGTTGTTGTCGAAGTCGAGCGCCGCTTCATGCATCCGGCGTTTCGCAAGGTGGTTCGTCGCTCGAAGAAGTATCACGCGCACGACGAGGCCAACACCTACAAGGTCGGCCAAATGGTGCGCATCCAGGAATGTGCGCCGATTTCGAAGAGTAAGCGATGGACGGTCATTGGCGCCGGCATCAATTAACCAGCGACAGTCGAGACTGCACTTGCCGCTTCATCCAATCGCGTTGCGGTTGGGCTGATGAATGAAGAACGCCCCGATTGGCGGGCACAATTGAAGACACTGGAGCCGTAAAATGATCCAGATGCAAACCAACCTCGAGGTCGCTGACAACTCCGGCGCCCGTCGGGTGAAGTGCATCAAGGTAATCGGTGGATCGAAACGACGTTACGCCCATATTGGCGACACCATCGTTGTTGCGGTGCAGGAAGCGATCCCGCGTGGCCGCGTCAAGAAGGGCGCCGTCATGAAAGCCATTGTCGTGCGCAGCGCCAAAGGCGTCCGGCGGCCCGACGGCTCGATTATTCGCTTCGACAGCAACGCCGCGGTCCTGATCAACAATTCCGGTGAACCGATCGGCACGCGCATTTTTGGCCCGGTGACACGTGAGCTGCGTGCCAAGAACCATATGAAAATCATTTCGCTGGCACCGGAGGTGCTGTGATGGCGTCAAAATTTCGAAAGGGCGACAGGGTCGTCGTTCTCGCTGGCCGCGACAAGGGCAAACAGGGCGAAATCATTCGCGTTATTCCGGGTGAGAACCGTGCCATTGTTCGTGGCGTGAATATTGTCCGTAGGCATACGCGCCAGACGGCGCAGACCCAGGGTGGCATCATTTCTCGCGAGGCGCCGATCCAGCTTTCTAACCTCGCGCACGAAGATCCCGGTGACGGCAAGCCAACGCGTGTCGGGTTTCGATTTGAAGGCGAGGGCGAGGACCGCAAGAAGGTGCGCTTCGCAAAACGCTCCGGTGAACTGATCCCGGAAAGGACGTAGGGCAATGGCCAGACAGACAAAAAAGAAGGCTCCAGCAGACCAGCAGGGGCAAGGGAAGTCGAAGCGCGGTGCAAAGGCAGCTGCATCTGGCGAGTTGCGTTCATTCGCACGCCCGGCGGATTACCAGCCGAGGTTCAAGACGCTCTATTCCGAGAAAGTGCGCCCCGCGATGCTGGAGAAGTTCTCCTATGGCAACGCGATGCAGGTCCCGCGGATCGAGAAGGTCATCGTCAACATGGGCATTGGCGAAGCTGTCAACGACCGCAAAAAGGTCGAGAGTGCCGTCAATGACTTGGCGCTGATCGCGGGTCAAAAGCCGATCACGACGTTCGCGCGCAGGTCGATCGCGTCGTTCAAGGTGCGGGAAGGCATGGCGCTCGGTGCCAAGGTTACGCTCCGCGGCTTCCGCATGTATGAGTTCCTCGATCGCCTCGTCACCATCGCGTTGCCGCGGGTGAAGGACTTTCGCGGTCTGAATCCGAAGAGCTTCGATGGCCGCGGGAATTTCGCGATGGGCATCAAAGAGCACATCGTGTTTCCCGAGATCGAGTATGACAAAGTCGACGAGATCTGGGGCATGGACATTATCGTGGTAACGAGCGCGCCGAACGACAACGAAGCGCGCGAGTTGCTGAGTGAGTTTAATTTTCCGTTCCGTAAGTGAGGAACCGCGGCGGCGGCCTGCCTTGGTGGTTTGCCACCAAACGCGCCCAAGTCGGCCCGCCAATGCCGTAAGGCCTCAGGAGATAACGATGGCGAAGACCGGAATGAAGGAAACGAACAAGCGCCGCCGCAAGATGGTGGAGCAGTTCGCGTCCAGACGCGCCGAACTCAAGGCAATCATCAACGATCGCAGTAAACCGCGCGACGAACGCTTCGCGGCGCAGCTCAAGTTGGCATCGCTGCCGCGCAACAGTTCAAAAACGCGCGTCCGCAACCGTTGTGAGATTACCGGCCGTCCGCGCGGCTACTACCGCAAACTGAAAATGTGCCGCAACCAGCTCCGTGATCTGGCCTCAACAGGGCAGATCCCGGGCATGGTCAAGTCCAGTTGGTAAGGGAGGGTCACGTCGATGGCGATAAGCGATCCCCTTGGAGATTTGCTGACACGGATCCGCAACGCGCAAATGCGGCGGCGTCCGAAACTGACGACGCCTGCATCAAACCTGCGCATGCGGGTGCTGGATGTGCTGGTCGAGGAAGGCTTTATCCGCGGCTACGCCCGTGTTGATCACGCCGGCGGCAAGTCCGAGATCGAAGTCGAGCTGAAGTATAACAATGGCGAACCGGCGATCCGCGATATCAAGCGGGTCTCAAAACCGGGACGGCGTGTCTATCGGCCTGTGCGGGACATCCCAACGATTGCGAACGGCCTCGGTGTCGCGATTGTCTCGACGCCGAAAGGCATCCTGTCGGATTGGCGCGCGCGTGAAGAGAACGTTGGCGGCGAAATTCTGTGCAGTGTGTTTTAACCCGTAGATAAACCGTGCGCCGCCGATCACGCGGCGCACGTCAACGGCATGCGATAGGAAACAAAGTGCGATGTCGCGGATTGGTAAGAAACCGGTAGCCATCCCATCGAACGTGACGGCAACGCTCAATGGGCAGGACGTCAAGGTCAAAGGCCCCAAGGGTGAGCTGTCCTTCACGGTGCCCCAGAGCGTGAAGATCGAGCAGGGCAGCGACGGCTTGTTGCTGAGCCCAGTCGATGAGTCCAAGCAAGCGCGGTCGATGTGGGGCTTGTCGCGCACGATGGTGGCCAATCTCGTTGAGGGCGTAACGGAAGGCTTCACAAAGACGCTCGAGATCCAGGGCGTCGGCTATCGTGCCGCGATGAAGGGCAAAGATCTGCAGCTCAACTTGGGCTTCAGCCACGAGGTGGTGCACAAGATTCCGGCCGGTGTCACAGTCGCTGTTGCTGGGGCAAAGCAGGAAATCATCACGTTGACCGGGATCGACAAGCAACTCGTCGGTCAGGTCGCCGCTGAAATCCGCTCCTACCGACCGCCGGAGCCCTACCAGGGTAAGGGCGTGCGCTATCAGGGCGAGTATGTTTTCCGCAAGGAAGGCAAGAAGAAATAAGGACGCGTTAGCATGGCATCTCAATCGCTATTCGGGCGGCGCCGGGCGCGGGTCCGACGGCAGCTCAAAAAGGTCTCGAACGGCCGTCCTCGGCTGACCGTCTTCCGGTCGTCGAAGAACATCTATGCGCAGGTTATTGACGATGATGCGGGGCGGACGGTTGCCGCGGCATCGACGCTCGAGAAGGACTTGCGCACGACGTTGAAGACCGGGGCCGATAAATCGGCAGCCGAGGCCGTCGGCAAACTGATCGCTGAGCGTGCAAGTGCGGCTGGGGTACAAGACGTAGTTTTCGACCGGGGTGGGTATCTCTACCACGGACGCGTGAAGGCGCTCGCTGACGCTGCACGCGAGGGCGGCCTCAAGTTCTGAGGCGTACGCGATAGGATTGACAGGAAGGACGGTAGGCGTGGCACGGAATCCCGAAGGACAGGAGCGCGGCGGACGTGGACGAGGGCGTGGCGGTGACCGCGACGAGCGCGAAAGCGAGTTCACGGATAAGCTCGTTCATATCAACCGGGTTGCCAAAACGGTGAAAGGCGGCAAGCGCTTCGGTTTCGCTGCGCTTGTCGTCGTTGGCGATCTGAAGGGCCGCGTTGGATTTGGCCACGGTAAGGCCCGCGAGGTTCCCGAGGCGATCCGCAAGGCGAACGAGTCCGCGCGCCGCCAGCTGATCCGCGTGCCCTTGCGCGAAGGTCGGACGTTGCATCACGATACGGGTGGTCGGCATGGCGCCGGGCGGGTTCTGCTGCGCTCGGCACCGCCAGGGACCGGCATCATCGCAGGTGGTGCCATGCGCGCCGTGTTCGAAATGCTCGGTGTGCAGGATGTCGTTGCGAAGTCGCTCGGCTCCAGCAACCCGTACAACGTGATCCGCGCGACGTTCGATGCGCTTGAGCATCAAGAGCACCCGCGCGCAATTGCGGCTCGTCGCGGTAAGAAGTACGGCGAGATCGTTGCCCGGCGGCGTGATGCCAGCGCAGATGCCGAGGCTGCAGCCTCAGGAACCGTGACTAACGCAGAAAGCTAAGCCGGCCCGCACGTGGGACGTGCTGCACATGAGTTTGGATTGAACCAATGTCGGACACCGCAGGCAAAACGATTACAATCGAGCAGATCGGCAGCCCATTGCGTCGGCCGGCCATTCAGCGTGCAACGCTGATCGGCCTTGGCCTCAACAAGATGCATCGTCGGCGCACGTTGGCGGATACGCCGCAAGTGCGCGGGATGATCCGCAAGGTTCATCACCTGGTTCGCATTGTCGAAGAACAAGCCTGACACGGGCGTCCGTTAGGGAGAACACTGATATGCGTCTGAATGAGCTGCGCGACAACCCCGGCGCTTTGAAACGTCGCGTCCGCGTTGGCCGCGGCATTGGCTCGGGCGTTGGCAAGACAAGTGGTCGCGGCGTCAAAGGACAAACGTCCCGTTCGGGTGTCGCAATCCGAGCGTTCGAGGGCGGCCAAATGCCGCTCTATCGTCGGCTGCCGAAGCGCGGTTTCAGCAAATGGAACCGCAAAGACTTCAACGAGCTGACGCTTGCGACTCTGGAGCGGGCGCTGGTCGCCGGAAAGTTGGATACATCGCAAACTGTTGACTTGGTGGCACTTGTTGCCGCCGGTGTGCTGCGCCGACCTAAGGATGGTGTCCGGTTGATCGGCGGCGGCGCGCTCAGCAAGAAGATTGATCTGCTGTTGAACCACGCAAGCGCTGGTGCGCGGGCCGCCGTTGAAAAGGCTGGAGGCTCCGTTGCGATCGTTGAGCCGAAAGTCTTGCCGGCCGACGAGGAAAAGCGAGCGAAGTCTGCAGCAAAGAAGGCCAAGTCCTGAACGCTGCCCCGCTACCGGCCGCATCTACGCATTAGCGATTGATGGAGTTGTCGGTATCAGGCCAGGCGTGGTTAATAAGTCAGCGCAGCCGAGACATTGATCTCGGCGCTACGTCCTTTGACGCAGGCTGGCGGCCCTTGCAGCCGATAACGGTTGCGGCCATGTTCGCGGCACAGGACCGCTGACCGTTGGCGCGCGTCAATAGTCGCCCGAGGAGGAACTTCGATGGCTTCAGCTGCCGAGCAACTTGCCGCCAATCTCAGCTGGAGTTCGTTCTCCAAGGCTGAGGAGCTCAAGAAGCGCATCCTGTTCACAATCGGCGCTTTGATCGTCTATCGCCTCGGGACCTTTATTCCGCTGCCGGGTATCAATCCTGGCGCTTTCGCAGAAGCGTTCAACTCGCAGGGCGGCATTCTGGTTCAGCTCAACCTGTTCGCAGGTGGCGCCGTCGAGCGCATGGCGATATTCGCGCTGAACGTCATGCCTTACATTTCCGCATCGATCATCATGCAGCTGATGTCGAGCGTGGATAAGCGCCTTGAAGCCCTAAAGAAGGAAGGCGAGCAAGGCCGCAAGCAGATTAATCAGTATACAAGGTATTTAACTGTTCTGTTGGCTGCCGTACAGGCCTACGGGATCGCGCTGGGCCTTGAGGGATCGACTGGAACCGTCAATGGCGTTGCAACGCCCGTTGTCTCTGATCCGGGGTGGTTCTTCCGACTGTCGACGGTGATCACGCTGGTCGGTGGCACCATGTTCCTGATGTGGCTGGGTGAGCAGATTACAGCCCGTGGCGTTGGCAACGGCGTATCGCTCATCATCTTTGCGGGCATTGTGGCGGCCTTGCCAACGGCCCTCGCACAGCTGTTCACTTTGGCCGAGCAGGGCACCATCTCAACCGGCATCCTGTTGATGCTGCTGTTGGTGATGGTCGTTGCGATTGTCGTGATTGTGTTTATGGAGCGCGCGCAGCGTCGCCTCCTGATCCAGTATCCGAAACGCCAGGTCGGGAACCGGATGTTCCAGGGGGACTCGTCCCACCTGCCGCTCAAACTCAATTCAGCCGGTGTTATTCCACCGATTTTTGCGTCATCGCTGCTACTGTTGCCGGTCACCGCCGCGAACTTCTCGGCCGCGCCTGGTTCAGGCTCCGCAGACTGGTTGCAGGCGATTACGGCCGCGCTCGGTTATGGGCAGCCGTTGCATATGGTGCTCTATGCCACGTTGATCATTTTCTTCTGCTTCTTCTACACGGCCGTCGTCTTCAATCCGGCTGAGACCGCTGACAACCTGCGCAAATACGGTGGCTTTTTGCCGGGTTACCGTCCGGGGGCGCAAACAACGGCACGCATCGACTATGTGTTGACGCGCATTACCGTGACTGGCGCGATATACTTGGCACTCGTCTGCTTATTGCCTGAGGTGATGATTTCTTATGCGGGGGTTCCACCGTCATTTGGCGCGGTGCTTGGAGGCACGTCGCTGCTGATTGCCGTCAGCGTCACAATGGACACCGTATCTCAGATCCAGAGTCATCTTGTCGCGCAGCAGTACGAAGGGCTGATCAAGAAATCGAACTTGCGAGGGGGCAAGCCTCGGCGATGAATCTGATACTCCTCGGCCCACCTGGGGCCGGCAAAGGCACTCAGGCCAAGCACATAACGGAGCGCCATGGCCTGATACAACTTTCGACGGGCGATATGCTACGGGCGGCGGTCGCAGCAGAAACGCCGATAGGACTGGCCGCAAAGCAGGTGATGGAGTCGGGGGAGCTCGTCTCAGACGAGATCGTCGTCAAGATCATCGAAGACCGGATCGCGGAGCCCGATTGTGCGTCGGGTTTCGTCCTTGATGGGTTTCCACGAACCCTGGCACAAGCCGCTGCGCTAGATGTTTTGTTGACGGATAAAGGCCGGCAGCTGGATGCGGTCATCGAGCTGAAGGTGGACGACGCGGCGCTTGTTGAGCGGATCTCCGGACGCTTCACCTGTGTCAGCTGCGGCATGGGCTTTCATGACAAATTCAAGCTGCCGAAGACGCCAGGCGTGTGTGACGCGTGCGGCGACACGGAATTCAAACGCCGTGCTGACGATAACGCCGAGACCGTTCAGACCCGGCTGATGGCGTATTACCGGGAAACATCACCGCTCATTGGCTACTATTTTGCAAAAGGCAAATTGCGCAGCGTTGATGGCATGGCAAAAATTGATACCGTAACCAATGAAATCAATGGGATACTCAAAAGTCTGACGTCCTCCTGACGTCGCGCTTTGGCAATTGACGTTTCGGCAAACAGGGTTTAAAAAGCGCGCTCTCATAATGCGATTCGGGGTCTGTGCTCGGCGCGCCGCGCGCCTCATCTGTTCTGACCCGTTTCATTGTGGCCGTTGCTGTGCGGGCGCACCGGCTACACCCTATACACCGCATGGCTCGACTAACGTCCGGGAGACCACATTTGGCTCGTATCGCTGGCGTGAACATCCCCACGCAAAAGCGCGTACCGATAGCGCTTCAGTACATCCACGGCATCGGCCCAACGTTTGCGCACGAGATCTGTAAGAAGGTCGGCATTGCTGTCGAGCGACGGGTCAACGAACTGAGCGACGCAGAAATCCTGCAAGTGCGCGAAGCGATCGACCGGGACTATATGGTTGAGGGTGATTTGCGTCGTGAAGTCGCAATGAACATCAAGCGACTGATGGATCTCGGTTGCTACCGCGGTCTCCGTCACCGCCGCAATCTTCCGGTTCGTGGTCAAAGAACCCACACAAACGCACGGACGCGGAAGGGTAAAGCCGTGCCGATCGCCGGCAAGAAAAAGGCCACCCGCTAGGTATTCAACACGCTCGGCAAGTCGTGCGAGCGTACAGCATCTGGCGCCCTTAAAGGGCGCAATCGACCGAGGTACGACAGAACATGGCCAAAGAGGCGCAGCGCGGGAAAGTCCGCCGCCGCGAGCGAAAAAACATCTCGTCCGGCGTCGCCCACGTCAATTCGACGTTCAACAATACGATGATTACGATCACCGATGCCCAAGGCAACACGATCTCTTGGTCGTCGGCCGGCATGAAGGGCTTCAAGGGATCGCGGAAGTCGACGCCATACGCTGCGCAGGTCGCCGCTGAGGATGCCGGCAAGAAGGCTCAAGACCACGGTATGCGGGTGCTTGAGGTCGAGGTCTGCGGCCCCGGCTCCGGGCGTGAGTCGGCACTGCGCGCGCTGCAAGCGGCCGGCTTCCAAATCACCGCGATCCGTGATGTCACGCCAATCCCGCACAACGGCTGTCGGCCGCGGAAGCGGCGCCGAGTCTGAGTTTGGCAGCGCCGGTACCGGTCAAAAGATGATCGGCAACTGGCAAAAGTAAGTTGCACTGCAATTGGCCATCCTCGGACGACGCATCGGACCTCAACAGTCGACGTCGACACCTTGGACGGTTCTCCAGGCCACGTTCCCCCGAGAGGTCTGAAATGTCCTTAGAAGCAACACTTCAAAAGAACTGGCAGGACTTGATCCGCCCCACCAAGCTCCAGGTCGATCAAGATCGCTCACGGCCGAGCGTCGCAACGGTGGTTGCGGAACCACTAGAGCGCGGCTTTGGCATGACGCTTGGTAACGCCCTGCGTCGCGTTCTGCTGTCGTCGCTACAAGGCGCAGCGATTACGTCTGTAAAGATTGACAACGTCGTCCACGAGTTTTCGTCCCTGGCCGGCGTCCGCGAAGACATCACGGACGTGGTCCTGAACATCAAGGATCTTGCCCTGCGCGTTCACTCCGAAGGCGTCAAGCGCATGGTGTTGCGGAAGGATGGCCCAGGCCCCGCTACGGCGGGTGATATTGAGGCAGGATCTGAAATCGAGATTCTGAACCGGGACCACGTGATTTGCCACCTCGATGCCGGCGCGACGGTTCGTATGGAACTCACGGCACAGATCGGCAAGGGCTATGTCCCCGCAGAGCGTAATCGGCCTGAGGATGCGCCAATTGGCCTGATTGCCGTCGACAGCCTCTACAGCCCGGTGAAGAAGGTCTCCTACAAGGTCGAGAACACGCGCGAAGGTCAGATCCTCGACTACGACAAGCTGACGATGACCGTCGAGACCGACGGATCTCTTCGCGCCGAAGATGCGGTCGCTCTGGCTGCTCGTATTCTGCAAGATCAGCTTTCGGTCTTCATCAACTTCGAAGAGCCCAAGCAGGCCGTCGAAGAGCGCGCGCATCCGGAGCTGTCGTTCAATGCGGCGTTGCTGAAAAAGGTCGACGAGCTTGAGCTGTCCGTACGGTCGGCCAACTGCTTAAAAAATGACAACATTGTTTACATTGGCGACCTCATTCAGAAGACTGAAGCCGAAATGCTGCGCACGCCGAACTTCGGCCGGAAATCGTTGAACGAGATCAAAGAGGTCCTAGCAACGATGGGGCTTCATCTCGGCATGGAAGTGCCGAACTGGCCGCCGGATAACATCGAAGAGCTGGCAAAGCGCTTCGAGGATCAATATTGAGAGGGGGTCGCGTCTCCGTGTACAAAGGCGGAGGCGCGGACGTTTTACTGAGCAGCAATGTCTCTGGCATTTGCTGTTTGCCGGCCATCGGCGCTTTAGCGACGTTGGCGAACCATGAACTCCCAACACGCGGTAGCGATGTTGGCTAATTCAAACCCGAGGTGAGGCAGCAGAACCTCCCCGGCAAACAACGTAAGGGTTAGACTAGATGCGTCACCGCAAATCAGGCCGTCGCTTCAGCCGCGACAGCGGTCATCGCCAGGCCATGTTCTCGAACATGGCGGCGTCTTTGATCAAACACGAGCAGATCGTGACGACTTTGCCCAAGGCGAAGGATCTCCGCCGGGTGGTCGAGAAGTACATCACGCTCGCGAAAAAGGGTGATCTGCACTCGCGGCGTATCGCGGCCGCCCGCCTCCGCGACGAGGCAATGGTCAAAAAGCTGTTCGAAGTGCTGGGCCCGCGGTATGCGGAGCGCCCGGGCGGTTATACCCGCGTTCTCAAGGCTGGTTTCCGCTATGGAGACAGCGCGCCAAGAGCTGTTATTGAGCTGGTCGATCGCGATGAAAGTGCCAAGGGCGCCGACGATCTGGCCCGCGTCGCAGCGGAGCGCGAAGCCGAGGGTGCCGCTGAGGCGGACGCATAGGCGCCGCGTCGCGCGCCCGTTGAGAACGCGTCGGCTGTTGCGGCGTCTCGAACTTCTTGCGCAGTGAGGCTAGAGTTGTTGGGCTGAATAGCCAACACGAGGCCTCACGTGAGCAACCTGTTTGAAGCTGCAGGTCTGGAGAATGCGGCGCCGCGCCCGCTGGCCGACCGGCTGCGTCCGAGCCGTCTCGCAGACATTGTGGGCCAGGATCATCTTGTCGGTCCTGAAGGGACCTTGACGCGCCTTCTGGCCCGTAAGCGCATTCCCAGCCTGATCCTCTGGGGGCCGCCGGGAACAGGGAAGACGACGATTGCGCGCCTACTGGCAGCGGAAACAGATCTCGCGTTCGAGCAGCTGTCTGCCATATTCTCCGGTGTTCAGGACCTGCGCAAAGCGTTTGACCGGGCCAAGGGCCGACGCCAGGCTGGGCAAGGAACGCTGTTGTTCGTCGACGAGATCCACCGGTTCAATCGGGCTCAGCAAGACGGCTTTCTGCCCTACGTCGAAGATGGCACGATTATTCTGGTCGGCGCGACAACCGAGAATCCATCGTTTGAATTGAACGCTGCGCTGTTGTCGCGGGCGTCCGTGCTCGTGCTCCATCGTTTGACGGATGTTGCACTGGCCGAGTTGATTGCGCGTGCCGAGACGGCGGAGGGCCGGCAGCTACCGGTCGACGATGATGCCAGAGTTGCACTCGTCAGCATGGCCGACGGCGACGGGCGCATGTGTCTCAATCTGGTTGAGGAGGTGTTCTCCGCGGTTGCCACCGACTCGCCTCCACTCACCAGAGACGCACTGATTGCGCTCGTCCAGCGACGCGCGCCCGTTTATGACAAGAGCCGTGACGGGCACTACAACCTGATTTCCGCCCTGCACAAAGCTGTACGCGGTTCGGATCCGGATGCGGCACTGTATTGGCTGTGCCGTATGCTCGACGGCGGTGAGGATCGCTTTTTTGTTGCGCGTCGCCTTGTGCGTATGGCGGTTGAGGATATCGGCCTTGCCGACCCGCAGGCCCTGGCCCACGCGAACGCAGCAAAAGAGGCGTTTGCGTTCCTGGGATCGCCGGAAGGGGAACTCGCGCTGGCTCAGGCAACGATCTATCTGGCGACAGCGCCGAAATCCAATGCGGGTTATGTCGCCTATAAATCGGCCATGCGGGCAGCGCGAACGCACGGAAGTCTGGCGCCACCGAAACATATCCTCAACGCACCCACGCGCTTAATGAAAGACGAGGGCTACGGTGAAGACTACGTCTATGATCACGATACAGACGATGCGTTTTCCGGCCAGAACTATTTCCCCGATACCATGGAACGAGAGACATTCTATCAGCCGCCGGATCGCGGGTTCGAGCGCGAAATCTCAAAGCGCCTCGCGTATTGGGCATCTCTCAGGTCGAAGAGGCAATCCTAACCATCCCTACCGGTTAGCCCTGGCCGAATTGCCGCTGGGGGCATCCGATTGCGTCGCAGGTGCGTTTGCGACGCATGGCGACATCATCATGCACCAACATATCTGAGCCGCCCGGTACCGCCGATACATTGGGCAGACTGCGTGTCTTCTACGACGGGAGCTGTCCACTCTGTCGGCGCGAGATTGCGTTTCTGGCGCGACAGCACGGTGCCGACGAAGCACTCGCACTAGAGGACATCTCTCAGTGCCAGGCAACGCACGTGACGACTGGCTTGAGCCGGACGCAAGCCATGGCACGCATGCATGTTCAACGTCCGACGGGAGAGATCGTTTCCGGCGCACGCGCGTTCATCGCGATGTGGGGTGCCTTGGAGCGCTACCGCCGGGTCTCCAGGTGGTTGTCGACGCCGCCGATCCCGTTCGTACTCGAAGGCGCCTACCGTGCGTTTTTGGTCATTCGGCCGCTGCTCCAACGCTTGGCGCGCTGAGATGCCCTTACGAGAGGTTGTTGTTATGCTGCGCGTTTCGCATCCGCGCGCGCTGCATTCTCGATCCAGTTATGAATGCGGTCGGCTGGCGGCGCTGGCGAATCCCGTAGAACACGCTGGCCCTCACGGCTGACGGCAAACCGTAGAACAGCGGCCTGAACATCGGCGGCATCAGCAGCTTGTATGGCCCATGCGGAGCGGAACCCGGCGCCGACCAGCAGCTGCGCATGGGTAACCCGAAGGTCCGGAATCATCAGCATCAGCCCGGACTGGTCTTGCCAGTCCGCAACGGCGTTGGCCGTCAGGTAGCTGGTTCCAATCTCTGCGGCGATCTCCTCGGGATCGGCGTCGAGGAAATCGCGCACGCGTGATATTCCGATCGAGCGCATACGATCAGCCGTCCTCGGTCCAATTGAGGGTGCGGCGACAATGTCATCTTCCATGGACAAGAAGTACCGCGTTGCACGCGTTTCGCTACCGAGATGCGGGTCGGGCGTCGCAACCGGCGGATCAGGAGTTTCCGATGTGGATGACGTGTGTGGTGGGCTCCAATATCCAGAGCGACGCTCGGCCCGGGGCTTCAACCTGCGTGTGAGTCCAAGGCGTGCCATCGGCCAGCGGTCGGTCGCGCGCCGGTCGCCAAACCGTTGTTGATCACTTAGGGGCTCCTGACCATCCAAATGCTCGTGCGCGGGTTCGCGCGTGTCGTTGGCAGGGCCATTCCGTGTCTGCTCCGTCAGCAAAACGTGATTAGAGAGGTCGTCGATGCGTTCGACGAGTGTTTTCGTCAGAGTGAGCAGCTCGCCAACATCGGTCTCAAGCTGGCGCAATCTTGAACCATACTCATCCCGTGCAACGCGGGCTGCATCCTGCTGCATCTGACCGAGCGCTTGGACGTGAAGAGCCAAGGCTTCCAACACGCTGGCAATCCGCGGCGCTTCCCGACATGACATGCGGTCTGACAGGATATCGCGGTCATGCAGCGTGTCAGAGGTCTGTTGTCTTAGCGTGGTATGATGCGGCTCAGCGGGCAACTCTGCCGGAACGTATTCCGACAGCTGTGGTTTTGCGGCGATGCCCATTGCCACTGCCCCTGGTGCGGCACCAGGCACCGTTGCGTCGCTTGCGACCGCTGCGACCTCAGGAGTTGTGGCGTCCTGCTCGGCGGACGAAAGCAGCGATGTGACCTGAGATCCACGACGTGACGGCTGTGTTGATTCGAGATGCTGCGTTGGTTCGGGACTTGGCGGTACGATCTCGCGCATCGGGGCCGCAACGCGCAACTGCTCCATCTGTGCGACCAGCGGGTGATTGAGGTCGAGAGCGACGATCGCGACGGCAATGTCCGTCACATAAAGCACCGATTCGGACGCATCTGCGGCAGCGTACGAGAACACGTCGGCGATCGCGCGTTGTTCAATCTCTTCCGACGCAATCAATTGCGCCGTTTGGTCCGTCCGAATCATCCGCCGCAACGTTCGGCGGATCTCTGCTGAAGAGATACCGGCGGCATCCAAACTCGGCGCGGCCGTGATCAGACGCGCGAAAGCATATACGATATGAAACAGCCTCGGAGTCTCGAAACCATCGGCCCGGGCATGGCTGGCTGCCTCATCGAGCACGTCCTGCAGCGTACCGTCCAACCGGATCAGACCCTGGGTGTTGTCTGGCATCTCTTCGGGTCGGGCGGGTTGAGGTTTGGGCTTCGGCTCCTGCGCGACGAGATGCTGCGATTCCGACTTGTCGGCGAGTGTGCGCTGGCAATGCTGGCAGTATGTGGAATGGCTGTCGAATGTCATGGCCAGCTCTTAAGGTTCAATCCGGTTGCGAGATTGCCGAGAGGCTAAGTGACTCGCCCCACCCAGCAAACTCCGGTTCGGCTGGCCTGTGTTTAGCGACTGCGCCGCCAGCGCTCTTTGACGTAGGGATAGCCCTGCACGATCAACGTCGCCGAGAACAGCAACGCAGCACCGATCCAGCCAACCAGAGACAACCGCTCTCCGAGCATGACGGCCGCGAACAAAGCCGCAAACACGGTCTCGAGCGAAACGATGATGGCAGCCTCGGACGAGGCGGCGCTGCGCATCGCAACGGCCATCAACGTGAACGTCAAAGCGCTCGAAAGCACGCCGACGAACAACAGTTCCGGCAGGGCCGCTATGATGCCCGACCATACAATCGGCTCAAAAATCGTCGCCGCACACAAGCCGAGCACGCCGGTCACAAGGAACTGGATCATGGTGAACGTCGTCGGGCTGGCATGGACCGTCGATCGCTCGATAACGACGATGTGGCCCGCCCAAAAGATAGAGGAAATCGCAACCAAGACGTCACCGGTCGACAATCCGCCAACGGTGCCGCCGCCGAGAAACCACGTGCCGGTGAAGGCAAACCCGACTGCCGCCCAAATGTGACGTGCCGGCGGATTGGCGAACAGGGCCCAAACGATCAGTGGTGTCACAACCACGTAGAGCCCTGTCAGAAACCCCGTGTTGGTCACGGTTGCGGTCACCATACCAATTTGTTGAAGTGCAGCCGCGAGAAAGAACATCGCACCGCCGAAGGCGCCGATCTGCCAAAGGGCAAGCGGTATCTTCGGCGTGCGTGATCGGCGCTCGAACAGCGCCAGCGGCAAAAGAACGACGCAAGCGATGGCTGAGCGGATGGCAACGAACAGCAGCGGCCCGACGTGCGCCATGGCCGTCTTTTGATAGATAAAGGCGAGGCCCCAGATCAAAGCGATCGCAACCAAAAGCAGGTTGGCTAAGGTTCGTGTCATGCCTACGAAATCTCGATCGGTTGCAATCGGTCCACATCAGGGGCGGACGCGTGTGTTGAGTGTGCAAGTTGCGTTGTTGGCCGGATGGCGCACAAGATCTGCCCACGGTGCGGTCCGTCAGCTGACGACCGTGCGACGCAGGGTTAAAGCATGAACACCAAGCGAGAGGCGGTATGACCGTAACACGGGTTGCGCTAATCAGCGGCGGAAATCGCGGGATCGGCCTGGAAGTCGCGCGTCGGCTGGCACGGTCGGGTTTGATTGTTGCGATGGGTGTCCGCGATTTGGCCGAGGGACACTTGGCGGCGGATCACTTGAAGGCCGAGGGCTTGGACCCCGTTGTCGTACCGCTGGACGTCACGGACGCCGAAAGTGTGACAAAGGCTATCGATAAGGTCGGTGAGCTGTTTGGGCGTTGCGATGTTCTGGTGAACAACG
>JBCDAH010000115.1:0-16458 GCA_039186015.1 Pseudomonadota bacterium | reverse complement strand
CTCGGGAATGCGATCGACCGTGCCGATCTCCTCAAGCATGTTCAACGCCGCTTCGTTCGCCCCGCCGTGCGCAGGACCCCAGAGACAGGCAATCCCAGCTGCGATGCACGCAAACGGATTTGCCCCGGATGATCCGGCAAGCCGGACAGTTGACGTCGATGCATTTTGTTCGTGATCGGCGTGGAGAATGAAAATCCGATCGAGGGCACGGGAAATAACCGGGTCGACACGGTATGGCTCACACGGGACGGCAAAACACATCTGCAGGAAGTTCGCCGTGTAATCGAGGTCATTCCGCGGATAAATAAACGGCTGACCGATCGAGTATTTGTAAGCCATCGCCGCGATTGTCGGCATTTTCGCGATCATGCGATGTGACGCAATTACGCGTTGATGTGGATCGTTGATGTCGGTGGAGTCGTGATAAAATGCAGACAACGCGCCGACCGTTCCGACCATGATCGCCATCGGGTGGGCGTCGCGACGATAACCGGTGAAGAACCGCGTCATTTGCTCATGCACCATCGTATGGCGCGTGATTGTTCCTTCAAATTCCTCGTACTGCGCCTGTGTCGGCAATTCTCCGTGTAAAAGGAGATAACAACACTCGACAAAGTTTGACTGTTCGGCCAGCTGGTCGATCGGGTAACCACGATAAAGGAGGACACCTTCCTCGCCGTCGATATACGTGATCCGTGACGAACAATTCGCTGTCGATGTGAAACCGGGATCGTAGGTGAAACAACCCGTTTCGCGATAGATCCGCGAAACATCGATCACATCCGGTCCGATTGTGCCGGAACGCAACGGCATATCGAGCTCTTGGTCTCGGAGCGAAAGGCGTGCCGTCGCATTGGGCAGACGATCATGTACGTTCATGTTCGTTGAGCCTCCTTAGAATTCAGGTGGGGCCAATCCGCCGCGTTCCACGGGCCGTGCGTCCGGGCGGTACGAGCAATCCCTCGCTCCCTAGTATACATTGCCGATTGCGACAAGGGCGGGGATAAGTGCAGATCGGTTGGAAAATTGAACGCCAGACGCCTAAAAATTAGGCAAAAGGAGTGTGCGCGATGGCTGATACGCCGACCCGTGAGCCACGTGGTAAGCAAATACCAGAGGATGGCCCAGCCCGGACCATGGCGCAGTCGTTCTCCGACATCATAACGATCCTGATCCGGACTGAGCCATTTCGCGATATGCCGCTCAAGGATCTGGAGTGGCTGGTTGTGCCCGCGCTCATGCGGCACCAATTCGCGCTGGCGCATGCCACAAAGAATGAAACGAACAAGACCGAAACGCCGGAGTCGCCAAATGGCGAATCTGGCGACAAAGACGGCCCACCGATGCCGGTGGGTCTGGTCATGTGGGCAAGCGTTTCGCCGGACGTGGATGCGAAGTTCCGCGCCGACAAGACCAGCGCACTGATCACCATGGCGCGCGAAGACTGGGCATCGGGTGATATTCCCTGGATCATCGTCGCGGCTGGCATGCCGCAGGTTCTGAAAACGATGGTCGGCCAGGTTGCGGGCCGTGTTTTCAAAGGGAAACCGGTCAACATCCGGGTTGGAGACGGCAAGTCCTTCCGTGTCGAAACGCTACGGACTCAAGAATCGAGCACGCCACTGCCAAATTAAGATGGTGCGGCGGGTTACGTTCGGCGCGGGCCGGGCGTTAACCCGCTTGACAACACAATCCGTACGGCTGCCCCAATTTTGCGGCACGCCAATTGGATAACCCGGAATGTCGGAGCAGAAACGGCTCCGCCCGGGCTTGGACTGAAGTGTTTTTAGGGCATAGCTTTATGCAGATCCATGGGCCAGGCGTTTGCACCGCCGTTGCTTTGACAATTGTCTGTGCGTTGTCCCTAACCGCTGTCGCCGCCGAAGATGGTACAAGCCCGAGTTATGGCGCCGCGTATCAGCGTGCAAAGATAATTCAACTGACGCTTTCACCCCAGGTCACCGATTACTGCTATTTCACGCCAACGCCGGAACGCGGCCTGAAAATGCTTAGGGCACCAGCCGTGGATGATCAGCCGCGGTCACAACCAGCCTGTCCTGTCATTCCAGATCAGAACCGCAAGGAGTGGGAACAGCTCGTTCAGAACTATTTGAAGGCCATGCAGGTCGCAGTGCGCGAACCCGATCAAAATCTGTCGAACGGTTCGGAGAATGCGGAAGATCGAGCGAAAGAAATTCTAAAACTCTTATTTGACGCAGTTCGCGTTCTGACGTGTGACGCGATCTTAAACACGGAGTCGCGGACCTGGGAAAAGCTGATTTCGATTGCAGACTTGCGCAGCCTAACCGAGCGAGAACTCCAGGATGCGGAAACGATAGGAAATCGGGTCCGGGAAGAAGAGGCGAAGCGATGGCTGGTTATTTTCAACGCTTTGCTGCATCCGAAGGGGCCGGGGCGCACGGGTATACATCAAACGTGTTTTCGAGCGGTCGTGAGACAACCCGCAACGACGAAAGAGCCACCGGCGTCCAAAACTGTCGCCAAGGCACCAATCACCGATGAGCCGCCTCAGCTGGTTGCCAAACCGCAGCTTGTCGCAAAGCCAAAGCTTGCGCCACCATCTGCGGATAATCGAAATACCGAAACGGCACTGGCAGCGCCTGGTGATGTGGTTGAACCGCCGCGCGCGCCGGATAGGACGCCGAAGTCCGCGGCGTCCGAACAACCCGACGGATCGACTCCGCCCGCGGCCGAAGCAGATGAAAGCCCTCTTGGAACAGCGCGTCCGATTCCCGATAATGTTTGGCGAAGGATGCAAGGAACATCGTGGCACCCGAAACTGGGTTGCCCACGGCGCGCGCAACTCAGCTATTTGACTGTCCCCTATCGCGATCGCGACGGCCAACGCAGGGTTGGGCAGTTGATTGTAGCCAAGCGCGTTGCGGACGATGTCTTGTCCGTGTTTGCAGATATTTACAAAAGCGGGTTCCGCATCCAACGCATGCTACCGGTTTATAACTTCAACGGTAATGACAAGCGTTCGATGAAAATGAACAATACGAGCGCATTCAACTGCCGGCGAACAACTGGTGGATCGCGTTTGTCGGAACATTCATTTGGGACGGCAATCGATATTAATCCCATCCACAATCCATATGTGACGCGGCGCCGAACACTCCCGCCTGAGGGGCGCCCATTCAACACGCGGAAGAAGCGCGGTGCGAGTGATGACCGCCGGATTATCCAGCCGAATGGACCCGTTGTTCGTGCGTTTCGTCGGATTGGATGGAAGTGGGGCGGCAACTGGCGTTCCCTGAAGGATTACCAGCACTTTTCAAGATCTGGCCGCTGATCATTACAGCTTTGGCGTTTACCAGTCCGACAAATCCGCGCGCCCTCAGCACAGGTTCATGTTCTCATCGTGAGAATGCGTTGATTCGACGCGCGTTGAGCGCTATCGGATTCTGGAGCGTGTTTGCCTCAATTGGGCAAGCGGGCTCGTGCCCACCTGAACGTAACAAGATGTTGCGCTCGACGAATGAGGTTGGCGAGCGTCATTGCGGATTTAAGGATTTCTGCTTATGCGATCGTGGTTATTGGGTTTTATCGCAGCTGTCGTGGCGACATTTTCGATGGTTTCAGGGGCAAAGGATGCGCACGCTGCATGCGTCGTCGGCGTCGCGGATTGGGATGTTTTGTGGATCAGGCGTGGTCCGTCGTCGCGCACACGTAAGGTCGGCGCGATACCGCCATTTACCTGCGGCGTGGTTGTCTATTGGGACGCGTGTCGCGGTTCGTGGTGTCCTGTCTACTTCCGCGGCGTGAATGGCTGGTCGCACACGCGCTATCTGCAATAGAGCTATCTGCAAAAGAGACTGAGAACCCGCAGTCGGTTGAAGCCGGTTGATGATCCTGATCGCGCCCAGGCTCATCGTCGGCCAAGCCTATCGTCGGCCAAGCCTATCGTCGGCCAAGCCTATCGCCGGCCAAGCTTATCGCCGGCCAAGCTTATCGCCGGAGCGTGTTGTCCAGCGAACGCGGATCCCGAAATGGGCTCCGCGAGCAGACTAAGCCGCCACCGCCTGGTCTGCGATCCGGGCCAGTGTTTCCGCTTTGCCCAACACGGCAAGAAGGTCGAATATCGGCGGCGATATCATCGATCCTGTGAGTGCAACGCGCAACGGCTGCGCGACCTTGCCCAGTTTGACGTCGGCGCCTTCGGCATAGGCACGAATCGCAGTTTCCACGGCCTCAACCGTCCAATTGTCGATTGTCGCCAGCTCCTTGGCGAGTTCTGCGAGATGTGCCTTTGCAGCCTGATCGAGGTGTTTTGCAGCTTTTGGCTCGATCGAGAGTGGGCGCTCCGCAATCAGAAAACGCGCACCGTTGAGCAAGTCGACCAACGTTTTCGAGCGCTCCTTCAGGCTTGGCACCGTGGCGGCGAACCGGTCCCAACCGATTTGCGCAAACCGGTCAGCTAAATCAGCTCCGTTTTCGATCTCATGCGCGATATCGCGTGCGGAGCGGAACAGCTCATCGTCCGTGCTGTCGCGCATGTAGATGCCGTTCAGGTCCGCCAGCTTGGCAAAATCGAACCGTGCCGGCGATTTGCCAATTCCATCCAGCGCGAACCAGGCAGTCATTTGCTCCGTTGAGAAGACCTCGTCGTCGCCGTGGCTCCAACCCAGGCGTACGAGGTAGTTGCGCAGGGCCGCCGGCAGATAACCCATGGCCCGGTAGGCTTCAACGCCGAGCGCCCCGTGCCGTTTCGACAGCTTCGCGCCATCCGGCCCATGGATCAGCGGCAAATGCGCCATGTCCGGCAGGGTCCAGCCAAGTGCCTGATAAACAAGGGCCTGGCGCGCGGCGTTGGTGAGATGATCAACACCCCGCACCACGTGCGTGACCCCCATATCGTAGTCATCCGCGACGACGGCCAAATTGTACGTTGGCGAACCGTCGCTGCGCAGAATGATCAGATCATCGAGGTTTTCGTTCTGGAAAACGACCCGGCCCTGGACGTGGTCTGAGATAACTGTTTCGCCAGACTGGGGGGCTTTCAAGCGAATGGCCGGCGAAACGCCCAGTGGCGCATCGGACGGATCGCGGTCCCGCCAGCGGCCATCGTAGATCAGCGGCCGCTTTTCAGCCTCTGCCTTGGCGCGCATTTCCGCGAGCTCGTCCGGCGTGGCGTAGCACTTGTACGCATGCCCGGTCGCTAACAGGGTTTCGACCACCTCCCGATGGCGATCGGCACGTGCGTGCTGATAAACGACGTCGCCGTCCCACGCCAGGCCAAGCCACGACATGCCCTCGAGAATTGCGTCGACCGCATCCTGCGTCGAGCGTTCCCGATCGGTGTCTTCGATGCGCAACTTGAACGACCCGCCGCAGTGGCGCGCAAAAAGCCAATTGAATAATGCCGTCCGTGCACCTCCAATATGGAGGAAGCCTGTAGGCGACGGGGCAAAGCGTGTCACGACGTTGGTTGGCGGCGCGGTCTGGGTCATCGGTGCTCGCAGCGGAAAAGTGTGAGGCTAGGTCGGCCGGGCTCTAGCACAGGCGAGTGGGCAACGTTAAGGGCGCGCGGTGCAGTCATCGGAGCACATGACGATCACAACTGGGAATGACCGACCGGTGACCGACCCTAACAACGGGATATTCGGTGCCCTTCTGGCGGAGCAGGACCGGTGGGCTTTGTGGGCACCGGTCTTTGTTGGGGCTGGGATCGTGCTTTACTTCACACTTCCTGCCGAGCCGGATCTCCTGACCGCGACAATGCCGGCGTTTGCGGCGCTGCTGATACGATGTGTCTGGCGGCGCGGGGTCATCGCCATGGTCGTATCGGGCGTGGCGCTCGCCGTCACGTTCGGTCTGTGTGTGGCGAAGTTGCGCACCGAGTTCGTCCGCGCGCCAATTCTGGAGCGCAAGTTGAACAATGTGGTGGTCACCGGCTTCGTGCGACGCATTGAGCAGCGCCCAAGCGGCGGGCCTCGCGTGACACTTCGCGTTACGGGCTTTTCCGAAAGAGTGCGCGCAGATTGGCCGCACCGCGTTCGAGTGCGGTTTCTCAGGCCAGTTGCTGGTGTCCTCGCCGGCAGCCATATCCGCGTGCGCGCCAGCCTTGCGCCACCGCCGCGTCCCGCCCTGCCGGGCGGTTACGACTTCGCGCGCAGAGCGTTCTTTCAGGGACTGGGCGCTGTTGGTTACACGTTTGCGCTGCCGGAAACGGTGCCTGCGCCCGAACCTTTGCCGTGGCAGCTGCACATTGCCGCCGAGATCGAGCAACTCCGGCAGAGGATCGGGCAACGTGTCCAGGCTGTGTTGCCCGGTGACAGAGGCGCCCTGGCCAATGCCCTGATCACGGGCGAGCGGGGCGGAATCCCTGAAACCATCAACGACGCCTTTCGCGATTCGGGGCTGCTCCATATCCTCTCGATTTCCGGCCTGCACATGGCAGTGATGGGCGGTTTCGTGTTCGTTGTCGTGCGGTTCCTTTTGGCGTTATTCCCAGCGATTGCCCTACGATATCCGATCAAGAAATGGGCGGCCGGCGCTGCTATGATCGCCGCGTTCGGTTATCTGATGATCTCGGGCGGTGCGCTGGCAACCGTACGATCGTTCCTCATGATTTCGATTGCATTCGCCGCGATTATGCTGGACCGGCAGGCAATCTCGCTCCGAAACGTAGCGCTGGCGGCCCTGGCTATGCTTGTCGTCATGCCGGAAGGTCTCTTGGACCCTGGCTTTCAAATGTCGTTTGCCGCCGTGGTCGCCTTGGTGGCGGCCTATGAGGCTATTCGCGATCGCCGCCGGGCGCGCCCACCCGACGTGCAACGCGGCGCGGTCATTGGTCTGGCGCTGGTTTTTGGCGGCATCATTCTGACGACCCTGGTCGCCAGCCTGGCCGTCGCGCCAATTGCTGTTTACCACTTTCACCGTAGCCAGCAGTTTGCGGTCCTCGCAAATCTGGTTGCCGTGCCGGTGACGAACTTCATTTTGATGCCGGCGGCCTTTCTGACGCTCCTGGCTTTACCGTTCGAGTTGGAGCGATGGCCGCTGATTGTCATGGGCTGGGCGCTCGATATCCTGGTTTGGGTCGCACATGCGGTTGCGGGCCTGCCCGGCGCTGTCACGCCGGTTCCGGCGATTCCGACCCTGGCGTTTGCGCTGTGTGTCATCGGCGGCTGTTGGCTTGTGATCTGGCGGCGAAGGTGGCGATTTGCCGGCCTGGCAGCGATTGCAATCGGGCTGGCGCTGACACCGCTTCGCAACGCGCCGGACATCCTGATTGGTGCCGAAGGACGCCTTGTTGCCTATCGCAATCCCGATGGTCGCCTGACGGCCATCGGTCGCGGCGGCACGTTTGCATTATCGCGTTGGCTCCAGGCGGATGGAGACGGGCGCGATACAAAGACGGTCTTGAAAGGTATCAACCGCCGCTGCGACACGGTCGGCTGCATTGGTCGAACGCACGGCCGCACCATTGCGTTGTCGCGCTATCCGAGCAGCCTGCGCGATGATTGCGTGCGTGCCGACATACTCGTCCTGACGTATCGCAAGCCACACGATTGCGCCGGCGGGCGGATCATGATTGATCGCACAGACCTGCGGATCGGTGGCCCACATGTCGTATTCATCGAACCGGACACGACGGCCCGCGTGTTTTCGGTGGACGACGTCCGTGGCAAACGCCCCTGGGTTCTGTCACCGAGGACCCGATTGACCCGAAAGCGACAACGACCAGCGACGGCAAAGCCAACGCCGCCAAGCGGTCAGTAACGCCTGATCAATCCCACCAGGCGGCCTTGAACCTGAACATCATGTGCCGGCAACGAACGGGTTTCGAATTGCGGGTTCTCTGCCTCAAGGTCGACCGTGCTGCCGCGCTTGCGTAGGCGCTTCAAGGTCGCTTCCTCATCGCGCACCAATGCCACGATGATATCGCCGTTTTCAGCCGTATCGCTCCGCCGGATAATCACCATATCGCCATCATGGATACCGGCATCGATCATCGAGTCGCCGCGCACTTCCAGCGCGAAATGCTCGCCACTGGTCAGCAGGTCAGGCGGGCAGGCAATATCGTGCGTGTGATCCTGTATCGCACTAATCGGCACACCGGCTGCGATCCGGCCCATTACCGGTACGGAGACCGTGCGGCTGTCAATCGACACCGACGTTGGTCGCAACGACCCGATCGGTGCGGTGCCGCCCGGTGTGGCGCCGGCCGGGTCTTTACCACCTTCGATCACCGTTAGCCGCGCACCACCGTTGGCGGCAGTTTCCGGCAACTTAATAATCTCCAGCGCGCGAGCTCTGTGCGGCAGGCGGCGGATAAAGCCGCGCTCCTCTAAAGCCGTAATCAGTCGGTGGATTCCCGATTTTGATTTCAGCGCTAGCGCATCTTTCATTTCATCAAACGACGGCGGAACACCTGTTTCCTGCAACCGATCATGAATAAAGACCAATAAGTCTTTCTGTTTCTGAGTGAGCATTCCACCGCCTCCCGCTCGCCAGCGCTTCAAAAAACGAACCGCGAACACACATATACTATGTTCAGCATTGGTTCTGCAAGTGTTTCTTTTGCGCAGCTTATGTTCTGTTTGTAACGCTCAGAAGTCTAGCAAAAGTACTGTGACGGGCTCAGCGATTTCTGCAACCGGTGCGTGAGCTTCGCGTACAATGAGCGCGTCTGCGCGATTGAGCGTTGCGAGGAGCGAGCTGTCTTGCGAAGAGACCGGCGCAACCGAAAGGTCTCCGTTTTCGCTGCGTTTGGAGATCGCACGCATGTAGTGGCGGCGCGGACCGTTCGCCTCAAGTCGGTCGGTCAAAATAGCGCGTGTTTGTTGATTGCCTGTCCACGCCAAACCGAGCAGACCGTGGATCAACGGGTATGCAAACACGCGCGCGCAGATCAGCGAGGACACCGGATTGCCGGGCAGGCCGAGAAAACGCTGCGGGCCCTTGCGACCAAACATCAACGGCTTGCCGGGCCGCATGGCGATTTTCCAGAAATCGAATGCAACGCCACGGCTCCGGAGCGTCGGCGCGACCAGGTCGTGGTCGCCAACCGACGCGCCGCCAATGGTGATGACGAGATCAGCGTCGGCAGCGCGATCAAGATGCGCATGCAGGGCCGGTTCGGTATCTTCGGCAATGCCGATAAAACTCGTCTCAGCGCCGGCGCGTATCAGCATCGCCATGATGCCGAAAGGGTTGGAGCAAACAATCTGATCGGGGTTTGGCGGCGTGCCGGGCAGCACAAGTTCGTCGCCGGTCGCAATAACGGCAACGCGTGGGCGCCGCGTAACGGGGAGCACATCGTGTCCCATGGCCGCGGCAAGCGTGACAGCGCGCGGGCCCAGCCGCGTACCGGCTGCCAAGAGCGCGTCGCCTTCAAAGAAGTCGACGCCACGCATGCGGATATGCCGCGTCTCACCGCTGCCTTCGGTCAAAACGATTTGCGCGTCATCGCGGGTGACATTCTCTTGGATGACGATTGCGTCGGCACCTTCAGGCATCGGCGCGCCGGTGAAAATCCGCACGGCCTGACCACGCCCGACGACACCGGAATAGGCATGTCCGGCTGCGGATTGGCCGATGACGTTCAGTGTTGCGCCATGCGCGGCGTCGCCCGCGCGAACCGCATAACCATCCATCGCTGCTGCGTCGAACGGCGGCTGGGTCCGGGTCGCTTGCAGAGGTTGGGCTAGAACGCGGTTGTCGGAATCGACGAGGGCAACGGTCTCGCTTGGCAGCGCCGTGACGTCGGCCATGCAACGCGCCAGCGCCTCATCGACGGAGATCAGGCTCATGGCGCACCTGAGCGCTCAGGCCGAAAGTCACCGGACTTGCCACCAGTCTTTTCGACCAAATGAACGGAGCCGATGACCATGTCCTTCTGCGCGGCCTTCAGCATGTCGTAGATCGTCAGGCAGGCGACGCTGACCGCCGTGAGCGCCTCCATCTCCACCCCTGTCGGGCCAGTCACCCGCACCTCCGAGGTGATCCGGATACCGGCCGGATCCCGCTGGAGCTGGAAGTCGACCGTTGCTTTCGAAATCGCAAGCGGATGGCAAAGTGGAATAAGCTCGTGCGTTTTCTTGGCGGCTATAATGCCGGCGATCCGGGCTGTCGCGAGCACGTCGCCCTTTGCCGCGGTGCCATCCGAGACCAGGGCAAGCGTGTCTGGCGACATGGCGACAAACCCCTCAGCCCGGGCCCGTCGGCTCGTACTGGCCTTGTCACCGACATCGACCATGCGCGCTTCACCAGCCTCGTTGATGTGGCTGAGCGTCGCGACGGCCTTGCTCATGGCCGCTCTCCCGTCAATAGCGTGCGGGTCGCAGCTGCAACATCAGCTTGGCGCATGAGGCTCTCGCCGACCAGAAACGTCCGCACGCCAAATCGCGAGAGGCGAATGAGATCATCGTGCGCGTAAAGCCCGCTTTCGCCGATGATAATCCGGTCGCTTGGCACTTTCGGCGCCAGCGCTTCCGTTGTCTCCAGCGACGTCTCGAATGTTTTGAGGTTGCGATTGTTGATGCCGATCAGGCGACAATCCAGCTCGAGCGCGCGGTCCAGCTCGTTTGCGTCATGAACTTCCGCAATCGCGTCCATGCCAAGCGTCTTCGCCGCAGCCGCAAGATCAGCCGCCAGAGCATCGTCGACACAGGCCATAATGATCAGAATGCAGTCCGCGCCCAAAACCCGGGACTCCGCGACTTGGTACGTGTCGATCATAAAGTCCTTCCGCAAGACCGGAAGTGTCGTCGACTCGCGGGCAGACACCAGATACCCGGGCGCGCCGCGAAATGATGGTGTGTCGGTTAGAACAGACAGGCACGTGGCGCCGCCCGCCTGATAGGCCTTTGCGAGTGCCGGCGGATCGAAATCCGGCCGGATCAAGCCCTTGGATGGCGACGCCTTCTTGATTTCTGCGATCAGAGCATATTCGCCCGTCGCGATCTGCGTGGCGATTGCGTCAGCAAAGCCCCGCGTTGGGGGGGCGGATAGGGCCGCAGTCATAACGCCTGGCAGCGGTCGTTCCGCTTTCGCACTGGCGATTTCATCCCGCTTGTAGGCGGTGATGCGGTCGAGAATAGTACCCATGCTTGCACTCTATCGAACTTCGGAACCGTCCGCACGTTGCGCATACGCCGTCAAGACGTCCAAGACTGAAGGCGCCGGAGGTTTACTCAGCCCCACGCCACAGACGCAGCACTCGAACCACGCCTTAACACATCTGTCCGGTGATCGGCGATGTCAGTACAGCAGCTGGTTACGACGAGACCGTCACGCCGCATTCGATATCTCGACCAGCCGCGCCAGCGTGGCCCGTGCACGGCCGTTGTCCAGGGCCGCTGCTGCGCGTTCCGCGCCCTCGGCCAATGTCGTGGCCCGATCCGCAACAATCAACGCCGCCGCTGCGTTCAAAAGCACAGCGTGGCGGAACGCAATCACACTGTCGTCGGTTTGGCCGTCGAGCACCGCCCGGATCTTCGCGACATTTTCCTCAGGCGCGCCGCCCAGAATCTGCCCGAGTGGATGTTCCGGCAATCCTGCGTCGCTGGGCGAGATCTCGAATTCCGTTACGACACCGCCAGCCAGACCGGCGACGCTTGTAGGGCCCGAAATCGATACCTCATCCGTGCCGTCCCGACCATGAACGAGCCAGGCTTTCTCGGAGCCGAGTGCGCGCAGGGTCTCGGCCATCGGGCGCAGCAGATGCGAGGTGAACGCACCGGTTAACTGCCGTTTGACGCCGGCCGGATTCGTCAGTGGGCCAAGGATGTTGAATACGGTTCGGACGCCCAGTTCAACGCGCGCGGGCATCACAAAACGCATGGCCGCGTGGTGGTTCGGCGCCGCCATGTACCCGATGCCGGCTTCAGCGATTTCACGTTCGATGACCGGCACAGCGGCGGCGAGGTTGACGCCAAGCGTCGCCAAGACATCCGAGGCACCGGCTTTCGAAGACAACGCCTTGTTGCCATGCTTGGCGATCGGCACGCCTAGGCTCGCGACAACAAGGGCCGTCGTCGTCGAGATATTAAGTGTCCCTTTGCCATCGCCGCCGGTGCCGACGATATCCATGGCGCCATCGGGCGCGCGAACTGCCAGTGCTTTTTCCCGCATAATGGCTGCAGCACCTGCAATTTCCTCGATCGATTCTCCGCGCTGGCGCAGGATCATGAGAAACCCGCCAATCTGTGACGCGGTCGCTTGGCCGGACATAATCACGTTAAACGCCGCTTCGGCTTCCGAGCGTGTCAAAGCGGAATCGAGCGCGCGTGAGATGAAGGGCTTCAAGGCATCTGGATCGGCGGTCGTGTCGGTCATGGACGGCTCGTCTCAGGTTCCGTGCGTTTTCGTGTTTCAGGCGGCGCGATTGCGGCGGCGCGGGCTGATCCCGGCAATGGTCAAGAAATTCGCGAGCAGCTCGTGGCCCATTTCAGATGCGATGCTTTCGGGATGGAATTGCACCCCGTGAACAGGATCTGAAACATGCTGGAGCCCCATGATGACGCCGTCGGACGTCTTTGCCGTGACCTCAAGACACTCCGGCAGCGTCGCCGCGTCCACCGTCAGCGAATGATATCGCGTCACCGCAATCTTACCGGGCAGTCCGGCAAACACGCCCGTGTTCTCATGACGGATCGACGTAACCTTGCCGTGCATTGGCAACGGCGCGCGAACGACGGTACCACCATAGGCTTGACCGATCGCCTGATGGCCGAGGCACACACCCAGAATGGGAACTTTCCCTCGTGATGCCTTAATGAGGTCGAGACAGATGCCGGCTTCGTTCGGCGTGCAGGGTCCGGGAGAGAGGACAATGGCCTTCGGATGCGTTGCCAGCGCATCATCAACAGTTATCTGATCATTTCGATGCACGTCGCAGGTCGCGCCGAGTTCGCCGAGGAAATGGACGAGGTTATAGGTGAAGCTGTCGTAGTTATCGATCAGTAGCAGCATGGACGTCGCAACTTCCGAACCGTGAGGACATGTGAGTTTGGTGCTATGATGTGCACTGGACTGGTCTCGCCTGCAAGCCATTGCATGCGAACTCGCCACGGTGATCCAGGTTGCATGGGGCGCAAGCTGCACTGACAATTGACGTCGCGTTGTGCCCGACAGCCAACCCGCAAGCTTACAGGGACGGGCAGATGGACGTGTATCTCGCACTTGTCGCCGCCACGCTTCTTCTCGTTCTGATTCCCGGACCGAACGTCGCGATCATCGTCGCAACCAGCGTCGCGCGGGGTACGCGATACGGGCTGGTCGCAGTTGCTGGGACGACTGTTGGTCTTGCAGCTCAGCTGGCCCTGACCGTCTCAGGCTTGTCGGCGCTCGTTGAAGTCGCTGCAATCAGTCTTGAGTGGCTGCGATGGCTTGGCGTCGCCTATCTGGCGTACCTCGGGATGCGGGCCTGGACCACGCCGGCGGAAGATCTACAAGACGACCAGCCCCATGAAACGTCTGGTATGACGCTGTTTTGGAGCAGCGCAGCTGTCGCCGCCGTCAATCCCAAAACGCTAATGTTCAACGCTGCCTTCCTGCCTCAGTTCGTGGTCGCCGACGGCGCTGTCGGCACACAGTTTGCTGTGGTTGCCGGGGTTTTTCTCACCGTTGTTGCAGCAGGCGACAGCCTCTGGGCGCTACTTGCGGGGCGCACGCGCGCGTACCTGGCGCGATTTGGCCGGCTCCGCAATCGGTTGACGGGATGCGTCTATGTCGGAGGCGCGATTGCCTTGGCATTCGCGCGACGGCCGTAGCCCGCGTTGCACGGAGGCGGTGCGAAGCGGAGACCTACGCGGCAAATGTCTTCAGCGCCTCGCGACCGCGCTCTGAAAGGCCGTAAACGCCACGCTCATGGCGAACAAACCAGCCATAGACGTCGCGCAGCAGGATTGCGCCGGCGGTTTCGATGCCGGTCGCGTCACGAATCTCCCGCGGGCGCGCCAGACCTGAGTCTTGATCATCTCTGTCCGCAATAAACCGTGCGCAGTCGAGTGCGTTTTGGCGATACGCCGTCATGATGGGTCGGCGTGTCGACCCGCCTGGAGTCGGATCGCCGCGGCGACGTTCAAACTCCCGCAGCAGCAACTGGCGCCGGCGCGTGTTTTTCCGCGGTTGATAGGGACCTGGGTCAAGAACCGGTTCGACCCGCTGGCGCTTGCGCGTTCCGCCGGGGTGCACGACCAGGAGGCCAAGCCCGAGGCGGCGGCACAGCGCCAGAATATGTCGCCGGTTCTTTTTCCAAAGGGTGCTGGACGTGTCTGCGGAAAAGGCGATGTAGACCGCGTCGCTAACCTTCTGGCGCGCCACGCCCTGCAGCACCAGCGGCAAGCCAAAGCTGATCTTAAGTTCGACGATCACCGGCTCTTCCGCCGCGCGCCGCGCAACAACATCGCAAGTCCGGACCTCCCCCTTAACGACGTACCCCTGGGCCTCCAGAAAGGCTTTGATCGGTGGGTAGAGTTCAGTCTCTTTCAAGATTGTCCCTCAACGTCAGGCGCGTTTCAGATTGCGCTGGAACCGTCCCAAACCCGCACGGCGCCCCATACAATTGCCATTTGGGGTGAGACGATCCGTGAAGCACGCCCGCCCAGGACGGACATGCACTCGCCTACAAATGTGCCGCGAACTCAGGCCCGCAACTCGGCCAAGAGTTCGGCCAACAACTCCATTCCTGCGGCCCAGCCTTTGTCCATTCCGGCCACTGCAGCGGCGAAACAGGCGATTTCAGCATCGCTTGCCTGGTGCGGCACCCAGGTCAGGCGCATTTTGGTCTGTGACCCGTGGTCCGCGAACGTCACCGTCGTCAACAACACACGCGGCCAGTCCGGCATCATCGGATTCGCAATAATGTTCCAGTCCGCGTCGGACACGGAGTGCAGCCATTCGAGCCGTTCAGGTGGAACAACGGCCGTATATTCAACGCGTTGATGATGCGAGTTGCCGCCCCACCGCATCTCTCCGAGCCAAAGTCCGCCGGGCTTCACATCAAGGCGATGCACGATGGTCTCCACGTTCGGCCCGTACCAGCGGGCGAGCAGCTCCGGCTCCGTCCATGTCCGCCAAACCAGGGAGCGTGGGGCATCGAATTCGCGTTCCAGTTCGTACATCGGCAAGTCCGTCATGTGTCGCCCCTTTCTGCTTGGGCCGTCTTGAGTTCATCGAGCAGACCGTCGAGTTGATCAAAACTCGCAGACCAGTCGCGTTTGAAAGATTCGAGCCACGCCACGGCGGCCGCCATCGGCTCGGCGCGCAGCCGGGCAAGCCGGCGCTGCTTGTCGACTTGCCGGTCAATCAGACCGGCGTGCTCCAGAACCTTGAGATGCTTGGAGATCGCCGGCTGGCTCATCTCGAACGGCGCCGCAAGTTCACCAACTGACGCCGTGCCTTGCGACAGACGCGACAGGATGGCTCGGCGTGTCGGATCGGACAGCGCCGCGAAAACGGCATCGAGCTGCTGGGTCTCCAATCCATAACCAATTTGTTCCATAACCATGTGGTTATTAAGATTTGCGGATTTCGTCAACCACTGTCCGTACCGGGCGCAGGCCGCGACATGTGCCATGCTTGGCGCGCCGGGCGTTCCCCGATAGTGTCTGGCCGCGATTATTCGGGTGGACGGCATACGGTTTCGGGAGGGACAGATGGGTTTTGTACGGCGTACGGGATTGGCCACATTGGCTGTTGGCGCGCTTGGCGTCGGGCTGGCAGTTTCGCCGGCGCAGGCGAACGGTGCCAAGATCGGGATGATTACAACGTTGTCCGGCGGCGGCTCCAGCCTCGGCATCGATGTCCGTGATGGGTTCAAGCTGGCCATCAAGCTGTCCGGCCGGACGGACGTTGAATTGCTCGTGGAAGACGACGGTCGCAAACCGGGTCAGGCGAAGCAGATCGCGGACAAGTTTCTGCAACGCGACAAGGTCGACATTCTCACGGGAATTATCTTCTCGAACCTCGCGATGGCCGTTGTGCCGGCGGCAGTGCGCCAGGGCACCTTCTACCTGTCACCGAATGCCGGCCCGTCGGCTCTGGCCGGTAAGGGGTGCCATCCCAACTACTTCAATGTCGCTTGGCAGAACGACAATCTGCACGAGGCGATGGGCGCCTACATGAAAACGACGGGCTTGAAGAAGCCGTTTATCCTCGCGCCGAACTACCCCGCTGGAAAAGACGCCCTGACCGGTTTCAAGCGGACTTATGAAGGCGCACCCGTCTCCGAGATCTACACCAAGCTTGGCCAAAAAGATTACGCTGCCGAAATTGCGCAGATCCGGGCGTCTGGTGCAGATTCCGTTTTCTTTTTCCTACCCGGCGGAATGGGGATCGCATTCTTGAAGCAGTATGCCCAGGCCGGAATTAAAACGCCGGTCTTTGGCCCAGCCTTTAGTTTCGATCAAGGGATCTTGAAAGCCGTCGGCAAGGCCGCGATTGGCGTCAAGAACAGCTCGCAATGGTCGAAAGATATCGATAACGCCG
>JBCDAH010000114.1:0-16509 GCA_039186015.1 Pseudomonadota bacterium | reverse complement strand
TGGTTGTTGGTCACCACAAACCCGTCTTCTGAGATCACAAAACCTGAACCTTGCGAGCGCCGCGGTTGCGCCCGCGGGTTTGGTGCGCCCGGGCCGCGGCGGCCGAACTGACGCGGACGCTCCCGGAAGAACTCGTTCAACGGGTGATCTGGCGACAGGTCCGGGAACGGCAGGCCGCGTCGACCGTTCGGAACGTTTCTGCGCGCCGTGCGGGCCGGCCCCAAACCGCTGGTGACGCGGATGCTGACCACGGACGGGCTGACGCGATCGACAATGTCCGCAAAGCTGAGCGGCGCATTCACGCCTGGCTTCAACTGAGCCTGCGCCGGCTGGACCGCCCCTAAGGCGCCCAACGCAACCACCCCGGCAGCAATCATGCAGGTCGCGACAAAACTATTTGGCCGCCTCGCGTTGCGGGAAGAACGGCGGGACCGCAACGGGAACCCCACACGGAGAAGTTGCATATCGGAGTGCCTTTCGCTTCTGAGTTCAGAACGGGTTATTGGCGACCATACGGCCACGTTTCTTACTGCCCCATGGCTTGCGAATTAAAAGTCGGTAATGCGGATCGATTGAGAGCTCAACCGCCTTTGAAGCCTGGATTTCGGTCGCGCGAGATATCTCATTTATCCTTAAGCAACTGATCAACGCGCGCCTGTTCGTCTGCTGTCAGCCCCGTTGGGCTTGACACGGCCGTTTGCCCACGACGCATCGCCAGATAAACGTAGGTCAGTGCAGCGATCAGAAGCAGCAGCGGCGCCAGCCATAACAGGATCGTCTGCATGTCGAATGGCGGGCGCAACAAAACGAACTTCCCATATCGGGAGACGACATAATCGAGAACTTCCTTGTCTGTGTCGCCGGCGGAAATCCGCTCACGGACCAGAACACGCAAGTCGCGCGCCAGACCGGCGTTCGAGTCATCAATCGACTGGTTCTGACAGACAAGGCATCTTAGCTCAGCCGAAAGCGCCCGAGCCCGCGCTTCGAGACCCGGGTCGGACAAGCGTTCGCCCGGCTCAACTGCACCCGCAGCGCTGACGCACAGCAGGACTGCGAAGACCAACGCGATTGCACGGAAACACATCACTGGCTGTTGCATCTCTCAGTTTCCGATCACCCTGCCACTGGCTGCGGCGCCGCCTTGACCGCGGCACGCCGCGGCGCTCCGATACGCAGACGCCGATCCGACAGCGAGACGATTCCACCCAGCGACATGATCAGGGTACCCAACCAAATCCACCGCACAAATGGATTGAAGTAAACACGGACCGTGTAGCCGCCGGCTGTCTGCCGGTCGCCGAGAACCGCGTAGAGATCGCCTCGCCAAGACGGGAAGATACCAGCCTCACTCGTAGACTGGGCCGGAGCGGTATACATCCGCCGTTCCGGCAACAATGTCGCAATGAAATCGCCCCCGCGGGTAACCGTAAACGTGCCTCGTTCCGCTTGATAATTCGGCCCCGTCGCCGCAGCGGCCCCATCGAAACGCAGGTCGTAGCCGGCAATCGCAACGGTATCACCGGTTTTCATAATCAGCACGTTTTCCGTGCGGTATGCGGTCATGGTCACGATACCGATGGTCATCACCCCGACGCCGATATGGCCCAGCGCCGTACCGAATGCAGATCGGGGCAAACCAACAAACCGGGACCACGCAACAGACCAAGCGACTTGCCCGACCTTGGCTCGGCTCGCCAAGTCGTAGATCGCGCCGACCACGACCCAAACCCCCAGCGCCAGCGCAATCGGTGCAAGCCAGGGCCCCCGCATGACAAACGCAAAAACCAAAATGGTAATCACCAGGGTCAAGCCGATTGCAGTGTAAAGACGCTGAGCTGCGGCGAGCAGATCGCCCCGCTTCCACGCCAATTGCGTGCCGAACGGAATCGCGATCAGCAGCGGCACCATCAACGGCACGAAGGTCATGTTGAAGTACGGTGGCCCAACCGAAATCTTCTCCCCCGTAACCGCTTCAAGTGCGAGCGGATAAAGCGTACCGACAAGGACGGTCGCGCAGCTTGTCGTCAACAGAATGTTGTTGAGCACCAGGCTCCCTTCGCGACTGATCGGCGCGAACAGTCCGCCCTGGCGCAACTCACCGGCCCGCATGGCGAACAAGGCCAGAGAGCCGCCGATGACAACCACCATGATCCCGAGAATGAAAACCCCACGCTCCGGGTCCACCGCGAAGGCGTGTACGGATGTCAAAACACCCGATCTGACAAGAAACGTTCCCATCAGAGACAGAGAGAACGTCAACAAGGCCAGCAGAACCGTCCAGATCTTGAGTGCCTCGCGCTTTTCCATCACCAGCGCGGAGTGCAATAGGGCCGTTCCGGCAAGCCACGGCATGAACGAGGCATTCTCAACCGGATCCCAGAACCACCATCCGCCCCAGCCGAGCTCGTAATAGGCCCAGTAGGAGCCAAGTGCGATGCCGAGCGTCAGGGACATCCATGCCGCAAGCGTCCACGGCCGTACCCATCGCGCCCACGCCGCATCAATGCGTCCGTCTATCAGCGCGGCAACGGCAAATGAGAAGGCAATCGAGAAACCAACATAGCCCGCGTAGAGCAACGGCGGGTGAAACGCCAACCCCGGATCCTGGAGAATGGGATTAAGCCCGCGCCCTTCAAACGGCGCGTTCGCGACCCGATCGAACGGGTTCGAGGTCAAGACGATGAACAACAAAAACGCGAGGGCAATCATTGCCTGAACGGCCAGTACGTTCGCGCGAAGGGACAACGGTAGGTTGTTGCCGAACACAGCAACCGCTGCACCGAACAGCGCGAGGATCAGAACCCAGAGCAGCATCGACCCTTCGTGATTGCCCCAGACACCGGACAACTTGTAGAGGAACGGCTTTGCCGAATGCGAGTTCTGATACACGTTGAGGACGGAGAAATCAGAAACAAGATACGCGTTCGTCAACGCGAGAAAGCTGATCAACAACAGCACCAGCTGGACGACGCCCGCCGGTACCGCGACTTGCATCAAACGCCGATCGCCGATCTGCGTTCCAACCAATGGCACAACCGCCTGAACAGCGGCGGTCGCCAGGGCAAGCAAGAGAGCGAAGTGTCCGAGTTCTACTGTCATGATGTGCGCTCAGCCATTCCCATTTCACCTCTTGTCTCAGCCAATGCGGGCTGAGACAGCCGCCTCGTGCTCTATTGCCCCGGATGCACCGACGTCTTCCCGAGTTCGACGCCGCGCTTTTTCAGGGCATCGGCGACTTCGGGCGGCATGTAGTTCTCATCGTGTTTTGCCAGAACGGTATCGGCAGCGAAAATGCCGGCGGTGCTGAGTTCTCCCTCAGCAACAACGCCTTGTCCTTCCCGAAACAGGTCTGGAAGAATGCCGGTATAGGTCACCTCAACCGTCTTGACCGTATCGGTAATAGCGAAGGTGATCTTTGCCCCTTCACCGCGTTTCACTGAACCGGTCTTCACCAACCCGCCGATACGGATGCGCTGGCCCGGCTCCACGGACTTCGCTTCGAGATCGCTCGGGGCATAAAAGAAAACGATGGTATCGCGCAGCGCGAACGTAACGAGAAGCCCTGCCAGGGCAAGGATGACGACACCACCGCCGATCAAAAAGCCGCGTCGCTGTTTTCGTGTCATGCTCTACGGTCCTGAACGCGTTCCACCCGTCCAGTCCTCCGCTATCAATTGCTGGTTTGATTGTCGCCAGGTGCCGCCTCGGCCGAACTTGGCAGCCCCAGCCTCTGCGCAAACGCGTCCACATCGTCTCGTTTCGACTTCACATCGGCAAGAGCGACGCGCGCGCGTTTTAACGCTGCTTCAGCTTTGTCGCGTTGCCCGAGCACGACATAGGCCCGGATCAAGCGCTTCCACCCCTCGGCGTCGCTGCCATCCTCCGCGAGCCGCTCGGCCAATCCGTCGACCATCCCCTGGATCATCGTCATACGATCACCTGGGCTCATCTTCGACGCGGCCGCTACGTCCGACTGTGTTGGTCCCGGCGGTGCAGACGGCGTGCTGGCTGAAGACGGCGCATCAGGGGCAGCTGTTTCCGGCTGGGACCGCAGCGGTGCAGCAGAAAGGCGCTTTGAAAGTGCATCCAACCGTCGCTGAACCGTCGCGCGCCACGGCGCATCATCCGGCGCGGTGGCAAGGAGCTTTTGGTACGCCCCGCGGGCCGCGATCAGATTGCCGCGCTGTTCTTTGGCGACGGCCAACCAGAATTTCGGTGCCGGTGACTGCGGCAGGCGTTGCACCAGCTTCTCGTAAAGGGCCGCAGCTTCGTCGGTGACACGCCCACGATTCAGACTAACGATCGTCTGAGCCAACCCGTTCAGTCGCCGATCATTTTCACCGAGAATCGCAATGGCACGCTCAAACGCGAGCTTCGCCTTATCCAACTGGCCGCGACGGAGATAGATTGGTGCAATCACGTCCCAGCCCTGTCCGTCCTGCGGCACCTCCCGCAATCGGGCCTCGACGCGGGCAATAAGCTCGTGCACCGGCGTGCGCTCAATCGGTTGCTGTAATCGCGCCGAACGCGGCAGATCCGAATAGCCGGGCTGACCGAACGATAGATAACTCCCAAGCGCCAACAGAGGCACAACAACCGCGCACGCAAGCGCAACAGGCCTGGCCACATCCGCCAGCGCCGACGTTGCAGTCGCATTGGCATCCGCAGAGGCGAGAAGCCGGCGCGAGATCTCGATCTTCGCGGCTCCAGCATCAGCCTCACTGATTGCGCCACGTTCCAGATCCGCATTCAGTTCGCGCAGCTGGTCTTTGTAAACGTTGACGTCGGCGTCGCGATCCGTCGGCGCCGCATCCAAGGCTTCGGCGCCCGTCCTAAGAGGCCAAACGATTGCGACAATAACCGCGCCCGTCATGACGGCCGCTGCAATCCAGAACAGCATGAATTTGCCCGCGTGCTCCCAACGATTCACGTCTGTGGCGCGCCGAAGCGCAACTGGCTGTCCGGCGGCGTGATTGTTATCTATTCGACCAGACGTACCTTACAATCGCCCAGCAACCCTACATTTCAAAGGGGCGGTGGTAGGGCGTGCTGTCGCGGGGTGGAATTTGAGCAGGCAAGACCGCGGAAGCTGTGGATGATCATCGGACCGGACCGCCGCACGCTTATCGTCGCAATTACAACGATTCCGCTGGCCGCGGCAGCGTCAAAATGGCCTTGAGCCCGCCACGATCGGAGGCCTCCAGGCGAAACTGGCCGCGATAGGATGCCGCTAGTTCCGATACAATCGAGAGACCAAGGCCCGAACCCGGCTTGGTTTCGTCAAGACGAACACCCCGCCGACCAAGCTTTGAGCGCTGTTCAGCGCTTAGCCCGGGCCCGTCATCCTCAATTGAGATGACCACGTGCGGCGGCTCGCCATGCGTGCCCGGACCAACGTATTCTGCATTGAGGTAAACGTTCTTACGCGCCCACTTGCAGGCATTATCCATGAGGTTGCCGAGCATTTCTTCAAGGTCGTGTTTTTCACCTTGAAAGCGGCAATCCGGCGCAACGGTTACACTGACCTCAACGCCGCGATCCCTGTAGATCCGCTCCAGCGCCCTGTGCAGGGCATCGACCACGGGCTCGATATCCGTCACCCGCCCGATCGAGCCGGCCCGTGCAGCGATACGCGCGCGATCCAGATAAAGTGCAACCTGATCCCGCATAATGCGCGACTGGTCCACGACCTTGCGCGCAAACGTCCCGTCCGCGTCATTGGCCTCGTTCGTAATCACCGCAAGCGGGGTCTTGAGCGCATGGGCGAGATTGCCGACCTGCGTGCGTGCGCGCTCGATAATTTCCTGATTTGACTGCATCAGAGCATTAAGCTCGTGTTGTAGCGGTCGAATTTCGGTTGGAAATTCGCCTTCCAATCGCTCCGTCTTACCGGATCGAATTGCCTGCAGGCCTTGCTCGATTTGTTGGAGTGGCAACAGACCGAACCGGACTTGGAAGTATGTCATCGCCAGCAAAACGAGCCCGGCAATCGCTAAAGCGGTCGTCAGATGGGTTCGAAAGCCACTGGCACGTTCATCCAACCAATCGAGCGGACCAGCCACGATGAATGAGTAAGTCGGCCCATCCTGCTTGGGTCCAAGCCGATACAGCATCTCGGCAACGCGAATGGGTTGCTCGTTGGGTCCGGTCTCATTGCGCCAGCGAATACCTTCAGCGTCGGGCGTTGCTTCGGTTTCAGCCGGAGACGGAATGCGTCCGTTCGCGAGCGAGCCAGAGACCAGCATATCGCCACCGCGCCCGTCTGCTGGTCGGATCTGCCAGTACCAACCGCTTTCGCTCAGTTCGAACAGAGCCTCGCCGATGTTCGTGGGTTGATCCGGCACAGAGCCGCCGCGTGCGGTACTTTCCGTCAGGATCACATACAGAAACGTCTTGAGCCTGTCGTCAAACGCCTGCTGCGTCTCGCGTTCGTAAAGCGAGTTGATCGTAAAGCCGGCGAGTGGCAGGACGATCGCCGTCCACACAACCGCCGTCACAAACAGTCGAAACGCGAGCGAGTTGACCGTCACGCAGGGTCGCCTCCGTCACTCATCCGGTAGCCGAGCCCGCGCACGGTCTGAATCAGGTCAGCCGGAACCTTCTTGCGCAGCCGACCGATAAACACCTCTATCGTATTGGAATCGCGATCAAAGTCCTGATCATAGAGATGTTCGACAAGTTCCGTCCGTGAGACGACACGATCATTGTGATGCATCAGGTAGGCCAGCAAGCGATACTCATGCGAGGTCAGCTTCACAGGTTCGCCGCCACACGTCACCCGAGCCGAGCGCGTATCCAGCGTCAACGAACCACAAGAAATCTCGGCACTCGCATGACCGGCAGCCCGGCGCACCTGCGCGCGGACCCGCGCCAGCAGCTCTTCCATGTGAAACGGCTTGGCCAGATAGTCGTCGGCGCCCGCGTCCATGCCAGCCACTTTGTCGCTCCACCGATCCCGCGCCGTCAAAATGATGACCGGCATCGTACGCGACGTCCGCCGCCACTCCTCCAGAATGCGAAGCCCATCCATTTTCGGAAGCCCAAGATCCAGAACGACAATGTCATAAGGCTCGGTATCGCCGAGGAAGTAGCCTTCTTCGCCGTCAAATGCGACGTCAACCGCGAAACCAGCCTCAGCAAGCGCTGCCTTAAGCTGCCGATTGAGATCGGGCTCATCTTCCACAACGAGTGCGCGCATGTTGGCCTCCCATAATGCGTCTGCTGTCCGCCCGTCAGTCTCAGCCTCAGTTTAGCGAGCGAACGGCGTTCGTGCATCCACCGTCACGGACTGAATGCGCCCACCGGCCCGGCGCAAAAGAACACGGTAAACAAATCTGCCGCGATCCGAGCACAAGGTCGCTGTCAGAACGCGGCCCACCCGCTTCTCCCGAGCAGCACGCGAGAGCTGGGAGACCGGCGCCAGTCGCTCCTTCGCCACAACACGCGACGCGCGCGACCAGTCTGCAATACACGCCAGCGGTGCCGCATGCATCGCGCCGGAATGAAGAAGCGGTACGGTAAGAACCGCAGCGATGACAGCGGCCCGCCCAAATCGTAGGAATTCGTACATCATGCGAGCGATGTACTCGGACCGCGCTGAACCCGTCGTGAACGTCCTAACGATCAAAGACGGATTGAAGATATGGCGATGGTGCAGACGTATCGAAGGGATTAGCCTTCAGTTTGGACGATACATGAAGACAAACAACAATGGGATGAAACGTGATGCTCACCGCGAAACGCATGCACTTGGCCCAGTTTCTCGTGCATGGACCGACGTTCCACAGCCTTGCGATGTGGCGGCATCCCGAGACCTTGGCAGCTGGATGGGATTGGGCGCGTCCTGATCTCTACCAACATATCGCCCGAACCTGCGAACGCGGCTGCTTCGACATGGTCTTTTTCGCAGACCTGAACTACATCGCAGACACGTACACAGGCACACTCGCGCCATCGCTGAAGTATGCGACCCAGGTTCCGGAGCACGATCCCGTACCGCTTCTCTCCTGGATGGGCGCCGCCACAAGCCGTATCGGCCTCGCGTCAACGTTCTCCGTCAGCCACCATCACCCCTATTATGCCGCACGGCTGTGGGCCACGCTGGATCACCTGACAGCCGGCCGTGCGGGCTGGAACGTTGTCTCATCGCTGAATGCAAACCAGGCCGCGAACTTTGGCGAGGAACGGCAAGATTCCAATACCCGCTATGACCGTGCCGAGGAGTTCATCGAAGTCTGCCGCAAGCTTTGGGAGAGTTGGGATCACGACGCGGTCGTCACCGATCCCGACACGCCGATGTTCACCGATCCGGACAAGGTCCGGCGGGTCGAGTTTGCAGGCCGGTTTTTCAAGTCCCGCGGACCGTTGAACGTGATCCGGTCACCGCAGGACGGCCCCGTCATCATGCAGGCGGGCGTCTCGCCGAAAGGCCGCGACTTCGCAGCCCGGCACGCTGACGGCATATTTGCGATTCAGCCCGTCGCCAAGAACGCGGCAACGTACTATCGCGACATCAAGGATCGAATGGCCGAACTGGGTCGCAACCCGGACCACTGCAAGCTCCTATTCGGCATGCAGCCCATCATCGGGGAGAGCGAAGCCCACGCCCGCGAGCGCCAGGCCGCGCACAACGAACTGGTCCCGTCCGAAGGCGGCCTGGCGCTGCTGTCGGCGCACTCGGACTTCGATCTTTCGACACTCGACTTGGACTCGAACCTGATCGACAACCCCGAGCCCAAACTTGATCGCATGCGATCGCGTGCGATGCACGACGACGGAACGCCAATGACGATCCGCGAAGCCGCGCGCCGCCATGGCGAAAGCGTCTCGCTGCCGCAATTCGTCGGTACAGCTTCATCCATCGCAGATCAGATGGAAGCATTCATGGGCGAAGTCGGTGGTGATGGCTTCATGCTGTCCGCCATCACGTGCCCCGGTGAGATCGAAGCGTTTGTTGATCACGTTGTTCCGGAGCTGCAACGCCGGGACCTGCTCCGCAAGGAATACCGCGGCAACACATTGCGAGATGTCTTGCGCGAAGACTAGAAGTTCCGACTTGGAATGAACAACAACGGCACCGCAACAGGGCGGAGACACAACATGACGGACCAGACCACGCACCAAGCCGCGCTGCAATCAATCTCGCCATTCTTCATCGTGCGGGATCTCAAGGCTTCGACGGCATTCTATCGTGACAAGCTTGGCTTCGACGTCAGGTTTGAAACACCGGAACCCGAACCGTTCTTTGCAATCGTCGGCCGCGGCGGCGTACAGATCATGCTGAAAGAGATCGATCAGCAGATCGCCCCACTGCCAAACCCGCAACGCCATTATTGGGCCAGTTGGGACGCTTACGTCTACGTTCCAGATCCTGATGGCCTCGCTGCAGAACTCGCGGCCAACGGCGTGCGTTTCTCCGAGCCGCTCGCGAACACGGACGACAGCTTGCGGGGGTTTGAAATCGCAGACGCAGACGGCTACACGCTGTTTTTCGGACGGCCAATCGAGCCGAGCGATACCGAAGTCTCTTAACGTTCAGCCTTGAGCCCGGCGTGCGAATTGGAGCGCGAATTCGCGTCGCATGTCGCTCTAAACTTCAAACCATGTATCGGGATCAAATCCGTTCAACTCCGTGCCGGGATAGCCGGCACAATTCGCGCGAAATGTCGTATCACGAATGCGAAAGCGTGTACGGACATGGGTATGTCCGAAAATCCAGGCGACCACATTCGGGTTGTCTGCCGCCACATGCTCGAGATTCGACGCAAAACCGCCGTTGAGTTCGCTATGTGCAAACTGCGGGGCAAGCCCCCGGTAACTGGGTGCATGGTGCGTAACAATAACAACGGGCTGCCCGCTTCGGGCGGCCAGTTCGCTCTTCAGCCATTGCAGGGACTGATCGTGAATGTCTGCGGCGAGGTGTGCAGAGAACCGGCGTTTGCCGGCGGACACGACGAAGAAATCACTCAAGCCGCGGTCCACGTTGCGAAGTGTTTCAGGGTCACGCCGATCCATATCCGTCCAGAGTGTGCAGCATAAGAACGTGACGCCATTGATCTCGACGGCCGCATTTTCGCAGAACTGAACGTTCCCATAGGCGACATGCTCCGCAAGGATTTCGCCCGTCGTATAAATATCTCCGCCGTAGTGCTCGTGATTGCCAGCGATGTACAGCACACGATCAAAGTTCCGTCGCGCGCGCTCAAACAGTGCGCGCGTGCGCGTTTGCGTCCGTTGGCTGCGCACATCTGTCTTGCCTGGATCCAGGGTGCGCGTAACCGTGATGTCGCCGGCCAGAACCAGCACGTCGCCGTCGGGCAAGTCGATGGTGTGTTGTCCGAACTCCAGATGGAGATCGGACATGTAGTGGATCCGCATTGGCGCGCGTCCGCTGGATCTCGGCAAGGCGCGAGATGCGCCTTGCCCTAACTGAACTACGTGCTGGGAGTGGCAGGTGTCGCTGCTTACAAGACCTGATTGATCTCGATCACGTTCATGGATGGATCGTAGACGTAGATCTGATGCACACCCTTCATGGCGTAGGTGCCAGCATCAGAATAAGGGATCCCGGCATCATCCAAGCGACGCATCACCGCCTTGATGTCAGGCACGGATATCGCCGGATGCCCGCCAATGGTCGGATTGTGGATGAAGCCGTTGTCACGGGCAAACGTGGCAATTGGTTTGACCACGTGGATGCCCCGGTTTTCTGACCCGAAGTACGCGATCGTGTCATCGCGATGATGCAATTCACCGGGCTTGTCCGGATAGGTCCAGTTGCCCTCGGGCAATCCGATAATGTCACGCAAGAAACTTGCGGTTGCTTTCACATCAACGGCGGGAATGTTGACGTGATGAATCGACCAGTCCATAGGCGCGTCCTCCTACGATAATGGGATGTGCGTTGTAGACGCGAATTGTAGATCATTTCGGCCCATAGGCGGAATCGCTTCGCCAGACTGAGCCATCGGACAAGCTCTTGCGGGACGCGTCAGAGTTCCGCGTCTTGAGCACGCGCAAGATCCCGCCGCATAACGATTGCCGGAATACCGCTGCCAGGGCGTCCGCAGTCCGCCACGGTCCCGGCCTCGACAAAGCCGTTGCGACGGTAGAAATCCACCGCGCTGGCGTTCGCTGGTTCAACCTCCAGAGTCACGTGGGTTGCGCCGTCAAAGTCTCCGATCAGCCGGTTCAATAGCTTGAGGCCAACGCCAAGGCGCTGAGCGGACGGCAGCACGTAGAGCTGAAACAACTTCAGCTCTCCATCCGCGACAAGCGCGCCCGATGCCGTGCCAACGATCTGGCCATCCTCAACGGCAATCAACCGTACGAAGTCGGGAAGGTCCAATTGCCATTCCAACGCTTCGAGCGCGTGCCAGGATTTGGTAATCTCCGCGACACGCTCTGCCCCATAGATCGCGTCGTAGGTGGCATGCCACGTTGTCACCAACACCGACTGGACCGCCGGAAGATCGTCCCGATCCGCATGTCGAACGCTGATCATTCCACCCCAAGCTTTTCGCGCACCATGGCCTGAACGGTCTGTGGATTGGCCTTACCGCCCGTCGCTTTCATGACTTGGCCGACAAACCATCCGGCGAGGTTGGGTTTGGCCTTCGCCTGTTCGGCTTTGTCGGGGTTTGCGGCAATCACATCTGCAACGGCCTTTTCGATCGCAGACACATCGGTGACCTGCTTCATGCCCCGCTGTTCAACGATCTCCGCCGGGTCTCCACCATCAGTCCAGACGATTTCGAAAAGGTCTTTTGCGATTTTCCCGGAAATCGTGCCGTCGCCGATCAGATCGACGATCCCGCCGAGCTGGGCAGCCGAAATCGGTGAATTCTCAATCGCCGTGCCTTCCTTGTTGAGACGGCCGAACAACTCGTTAATCACCCAGTTCGCGGCAACCTTGCCGTCGCGACCTGTGGCAACGGCCTCAAAAAAGTCGGCACTTTCCTTTTCCGCGACCAGCACACCGGCATCGTACGGCGTCAGCCCGTAGCCGTCGATAAAACGGTGCTTCTTCTCATCCGGCAGCTCCGGCAGCGCCTTGGCCAAGTCATCCACATAGGCTTGCGTGAATTCGAGCGGCAGCAGATCCGGATCGGGAAAATAGCGATAGTCGTGGGCTTCTTCCTTGGAGCGCATCGACCGCGTTTCGCCGGTCTTGGCATCGAACAAGCGCGTCTCCTGGTCGATCGCCCCACCGTCCTCGATAATGTCGATTTGACGACGTGCTTCATACTCGATCGCCTGTCCGATGAAGCGAATGGAGTTCACGTTCTTGATCTCGCACCGCGTTCCGAGATCTCCGCCAGGTTTGCGCACCGACACGTTGACATCGGCACGCAGGTTTCCCTTCTCCATGTCACCGTCTGACGTGCCGAGATAACGCAAGATCGTGCGCAGCTTGGTCACGTACGCCTGCGCTTCTTTAGATGACCGCATGTCTGGCCGGGACACGATTTCCATCAGCGCGACACCGGACCGGTTCAGGTCGACGTACGAGTAATCCGGATGCATGTCGTGGATCGACTTTCCGGCGTCCTGTTCAAGATGTAGGCGTTCGATGCCGACAGGCTTGGTGTCGCCGTCGATATCGATCTCGACTTCGCCTTCACCGACGATCGGGTGCTTGTACTGCGAGATCTGATAGCCTTGCGGCAAGTCGGGATAAAAATAATTCTTCCGATCAAACACCGACCGCAGATTGACTTTGGCCTTGAGGCCAAGCCCCGTTCGGATCGCTTGCGCCACGCATTCTCTATTGATCACCGGCAACATGCCCGGCATCGCAGCATCGACGAGCGAGACATGCGCATTCGGTGCCCCGCCGAATTCCGTCGACGCCCCAGAAAAAAGCTTCGACTGCGATGCGACCTGGGCATGAACCTCAAGGCCGATCACAACCTCCCAATCGCCGGTTGCCCCAACAATCAGGTTTTCTTTGGCTGTCTTGGAATGATCCTGCATGTCACGTCCTCCTCGGACGGCTTGGTTAGACCACGCGCGGCAGGGCCGCAATGGTCACCGGTTCCCCTGCATAGTGTCTCGTTGGGAACAGACTCTTCCCTTCAGACGACAAACCATCATCGGCGTGTATTGCGTGTGCGGGTCGCACGTCACACATTCTAACTGTGGCGATTAAACCAGCATACGTTATATTTTTACGCAGTGGGATGAATGATTAAGCGGATTGAGATCGTCCCATTGCACGTTGGCGAGACCTGAAAGCGTCACACGAAGCGGGAGATACCTAGCCATGACGCCCATCGCGCGATACGCAGCCGTCATCGGGCTGGCAGTCGCTACGGCGGTAAATGTCGATCCAGTTTCAGCGGCTCAGGCAACGCAAAAGCGTGCCTCCAACCAGCCGTTGACGTTGGTCGTCAATTTGAGACGACAACGCGTGGTCGGATATCGCGGCACCGATGTCGCATTTACCAGCTCAATATCGTCGGGCAAGCCCGGGCACCGGACCCCCAAGGGCATATTCAGCATTATCCAGAAGCGGAAGCGACACTTCTCAAACCTGTACTACAACGCGCCAATGCCATACATGCAGCGGCTCACATGGTCTGGAATCGCCTTTCATGCCGGCGCGATACCGGGCTATCCGGCGTCACATGGCTGTGTCCGCCTGCCGATGAAGCGTGCACGCCAGCTCTTCTCGATGACCGGACGGACAGCGCGCGTTATCATCAGTAATGGATCTCCGCGCCCGGCCGTCGTCAGCCACCCGCTCCTTTGGAACCGCTTGCCGAAGGGCGAGAACAGTCCGGCGGTCAATGTCACACAGCGCAACACAAGTCGCGACGATGACGGCCTCCACGGCCCAAATCCACTCAGACCAACCGTTAACGCCGTATTCGGCGTTACACCCGCCGTGGCTCGTGCGATTCCCGCATCCGTTGGCCCCGAGCAGGCCGTCGCTCCGTCAACGCCCGATGCTGTCCGAACGCGCGCCGACGTCAAACGACGGGATGAGGTCCGGCGCCAGAAGCTGGAAACTGACCTTAAAGCGGCGATTGAGGCTGTTGCGGAGATCAAACGCGATCAGAAAGCTCGATACACAACGGCGCGCGCTGCGGCGCGACATTTGCGCGAATTGAAGGTCATCCTCGTCAAGGCGCAGCGAGCGGAAAGCAAATGGCAACGCCAGCTGGCGGACGCGGAACAAAATCTGCGCGCGTTCCTGGTCAAGAACGCCGATGTCGCCGCTACGGACCCGCGATATGATGCGCTGGCCGAGCGCGAGCAAACCCTCGCAACTGCTGTCGCCCGCGCCTTGGATGAACTGTCGATTGCGGAAGCTGAGCGCAAAGACATCGAGAGCGCCGTTGCCAGCGCGCGTGCGACTCAGACGCGGACAGCTGCTGCCGCCAAGTCCGGTCGCTTGGCCATGACAAAGGCGTTGCACCGCGCGACCAAGGCCCGATCAGCACAGGATTTGTTCAACAAACTTCAGAAGCTGCGCGGCCGCCCGGTGCACATCCTGATCAGCCGCCGGACCTCCAAAATCCACGTGCGCCAGGGCTATCAGGACATTATTGCCGCACCGATCACGTTCGAAGATCCGCAGGCGCCAGTTGGGACACATCTCATCCAGGCGGTCGCGGAGGCCGATGATGAGACGACGCTGCAATGGGTCGCCTTGACCGTTCCGGAGACGCAACGTTCGGCATCGCGCAAGTCAAAGTCCGGCAAACGGCGAGCCCGGCGGTCGCAGCGCAAACGGCAGACTGCGCAAGACAAACGCGCAGCGGTTGCTGCAAAGCGCCTGACCGTTCGCGCGGCGCTCAATCGCGTGAAGATCCCCGCAGAGATCCACCGCAAGATCACCGAACTCGTTAAAGTCGGCTCGACCTTGACGGTGTCTGATCACGGCCCAAGTCACGAGACCGGCAAGGGAACCGATTTCATCGTTCTCACGCGCTGATCGAGCAAACGCTCGTCAAGGTCAGAGCCCGGACCATCCGGGCCGCTTTCCTCAACCCGTTCGCTCTACGACATACAGCGAATTGGGTCAGGACTGCGAGCGCGATCTTGTCGCGTAACCGATCACCGCCCACATGGTCCCGAACAACATCGACAAAACGAACGCACCGGCCTCACCGCCAATGCCTTTCGCCACGACGAGGCCAAGCCAGACGGCAACCCATATCATCACCGAACTGACAAATGCCGCAGCAAAACCTGCGACGACCAGTTTCTGCCACTGGTCTGCGCGCCGCCCCATCCAAAACCCAATCAGGATCACGACCGGGTTCAGCAAGGCGATCAATGTCAGGTCCAGCGGCCGAAATGGCGATAGCTCAATCACGGACTACTCTCCACTATTCGATTTGGCTTCAAGCTTTCGCTCTTCGTACTGAATGAACCACCCGATCATCTGGCGCCAAAGTGCCTCGCACAGATCCGGCGGCACGCCTTCTGCCTCAGCCTTGGCGCGAACCCGATCGACAACCTGTTGATTGCGCCACGGCACGTTCGCGGCTGCATTTTCCGCCAGCTTGATCTGCCAGGCACGCTCAACGTATCCAAACCGCTCGGCAATGAGTGTCACGAGTGCCGTATCGATACGATCGATCTCAACGCGCACCTCATCCATGTTCGCGCAGTCCTGCGGTGCACGTTTCGTCATTGCATCTCTCCGTTCTGGCGCCTCATCGCTCCCGGTTTGAGCGATCTTACCCATCGACGTCGCATACTCGCAGCCATCTTGCCAAGTCGCCTCGTGGTCGCCGCCCGAACCACGACTGAACCGTAGAACACGCGCTGATCACGTTGCAGAACCGGATTCATGACGCACACCCGGCGACCTTGTGTTTCGCATGTGAGCGCCATCCCACCCACGTCTTAAGCAGACGCCACGGCGTCAAAATACCTACGCAGGGCGTAATGCTACAGAAGAAGAACGGAGACATCATGAGCCCCAAAACCTCGCAGAACCGCCACATCCGGACGGTTGTCGCAGCAGCGTTTGTCGGCCTTAGCACCATGGCAGCCCTGTCAGGCGCCGCAGTTGCGTCGTCGAAGTACAAATCGACTGCGCATGGCTCGTTTCACGACCTGAAGAGCCACGCCAACACCCTGAAAAAGTCGGGTGTGGTCAAGGTCAAAAAGGTCAAACGCCACGGCCGGACTGTTGGCTTTACCAAGACGTTCAAGTCCGGGGACAAAGTCACCGTCAGACGTGCGCGCCATGGCAAAGCCCGCGTCTCCGTCTTGAAACGCAAGAAGTTCCTTCAGCGCAGCAAACACCGCCTGTCGCGCTTCAAAGATAGGGTATCCCGGACGTATCGCGCGGCCAAAGCCGCCTGGAGCGTCCACTAACGTGGCATGACACTTGGCGACACCAAACAACAAATCCAACAGCCCGCGATGACGGGCTATCGGCCAAGACACTTAAAGCTTGTCGCGCCAAATCAGATTCTCAATCAGAGCCGCGACTGCAGAGTCTTTATTGGCGCTGTTCGCAGGCTCGCGGCTCGAGCGCGGGCC
>JBCDAH010000113.1:0-16768 GCA_039186015.1 Pseudomonadota bacterium | reverse complement strand
CACCCGAGATGCCGGTCGGAAACCCCATGTAGTTCTCGATGCGCGATGATGTGCCCGCTTGGCCGCCGGTGGCCAGTTCTTCGACCACAATCGCGCGAAGACCCTCAGCGCCCGCATACACCGCGGCCGCCACGCCGGATGGTCCGCCACCGACGATCAGGACATCAAACGTATCGTCGTGCCCGACCGCCAGGTCGAGGCCGAGGCGTTGTGCGACGGCTGCCGGTGTTGCTTCCGCAATTGCTTCTTGCGCCCCCAGGATAACGGCGGGCTGGTCACGTGGCGCGCCGGCGGCCTGACATAACTCTTGCGCCTCCGGATCAGAGATTTTCAGACATCTATAGGGGAGCCGGTTCCGACTGAGAAAGGTTTCGACATTTCTGAGTTCGGGGTTCCCGTCCGCCCCGATCAGGACCAGTGGTGCCGTACCATCTTCGATCATGCGCCGCCGCCGCGCCGCGAACACGGTAATGATAATGTCGCTCATTTCTGGGATCCGCGACATCAGATCCAGCATTTTGGCGCGTGGCACGGCTATCACCTGGCAGTCCTGTACGGCACGAACCGTCTGCGGTGAAGCGGCGCCGGACAGGAACGACGTATCGCCCATGAACTGGTTTGCGCCGAGTGTGAACGGAACCAGGCGTTCACGGGTGAGCGGGTCGACAAGTTCCAGTTCGCCGCTGACAAGATAGATAAACTCTTCAGGACGATCCCCGGCTTCGATGATGATTGCACCCGCTTGAAAGTGCTTCTTCGATCCAGCCGTCCTCAGCGCCTCAACGTGGGCTTCAGCTAGCGGGGTCCTCTGCATCTGCCGAAGGTCCGGGGCGAGACGTTCCATTGTGGGTCCTCCTGGGTCGCGAAGAAAGACGTCGAGAACGTTACGCACTTATCGTGCTGACCAGTTCTGTCTCGCTGATTTTGGTGGCCTGGCACCGATGTTCAATTGTACGCGGCCGCGCAGTTCTGATCGGTCGTCACCTGGGGTGCGCGCGATGAAAGTCGCATGATCGCGACAATGACTGGAAACGTGCGGGCCGAACTGGTCACGATGTCCCATCGCCGTCGAACATTTGAGCCTGTCATGGTGGCGGATCGAAAGTCCAGGTCCGGTCGTGCCGGTGCGGATTGCTCACAATGGCGCGACGGACGATGAGGCGGATTTGATCATGGTCGTGATTACCACGGCCATGATGCGCATCGCTCAGGCTGCGCGGGCGATACCGGCGAATGCGCGTTCGGTGACCACCATGCGCATCAGAGCGTTTCGCAGTACAAGATCCCGATCGTTCGACGTGCTGCTAAACCGTGTAATCCCCAACCTGCTCAAAGGCGGCGTGTGAGACCTGCTCGCCGAACATGTGCATGTCACGCATAGACGACGACTTGGCGGTCGTGACGAATACCTGCCACTGTTCGAGGTTGTCCCATCGCGCGACCGTGAGGACCTCAGTCGGATCGTCCACGCTGACGATGCAAAAGCTGCCTCGCGCACCTTCGGTTGTCTCGCGGATGCTCTGCGTCGTCCGGCGCCATGCATCGAGAAATGCTGTTCGGTTCTCTTCTGATACTCTCCACCGATAGATAATCTGAATCACGGGTTTCGCTCTCCAAGCCAGACCGGCACAACCAATCGTGCAGATCTCGTCAATATGGGGCCGCCGCTCGGCATCTTCTCGGCAGCCGACGGTCATGGCGAACTGTTGACGACAAGTCGCTTCGCGAGAGCGCTCGCCGCAAACACGTAAGCAGTGTCTTTTTCGAACAACATCACTGTCGCTGCACCTTCCAAAAGTAGAAAGACCTCGCGTGCGACACGATTGGCATGCGGAACCGCGTGCGCTTCTAACGCATCGGTCAGCCAGCTTTCGAACTTCCGCTTGTGATCTCGCCCGACTTTGATCGCGGGATGCCCAGGCATGTTTGCCAGCTCCGCGACCGTCCGTAAGAATCCACAACCACGCCATTTCGGTTTGCGGGATGTGTCCGCAAATCCTGCGAACATGCCTGCGACTTTGTCTCCCACGTCGCCGTCCGTTCCGTTGAACCAGCGTTGATAGGCGGCAATCGCCGGCTCGTCCTGGCTTTGAAGATAGGCAGCCACGAGGTCATCTTTGCTCGAGAAATGATAGTACAAAGTCTTCTTTGTGAATCCTGCAGCCTCAGCAACCGCATCCATGCTCACAGCGCGAATGCCCTCGCCGTAGAACAGCCGGGCTGCGCTACTGATAATCTTCTGTCGGGTCTGCGATCGGACTTGCGGCATATCTGAAGTAAACCGTCTAGTGAGTGTACATTAATGGCGACCGGGGCATAGCCTGTGCGAAAGTCCATTACAACAATCGTGAGCCCGCCAATGCCTGAAGACCTGATCATTGCGGAACGACGCACGCACGTTACAGTTCTGACGCTCAACCGGCCCGAGAAACTCAATGCCCTGAACTACCCACTCGTCGATGCGCTCGTTGCCAAGCTCGACGTACTGGAAGATGACGCCGACGTCAGAGCCGTCATCCTAACCGGAGCCGGCGATCGCGCCTTTTCGGCAGGTGCGGATATTGTGGAGTTCTCGAACAGCGTGAAACAGAGCCCTGACATCGCAGCAAAGGCGTTCGTGCGGCGCGGTCAGGCGATGACGTCGCGCATCGAAGCGTTTCCCAAACCAATCATTGTCGCAGTCAATGGCCTGGCCTACGGCGGCGGCTGCGAAATCACCGAGGCGGCGCATCTTTCGGTCGCAAGCGATCGCGCCACGTTTGCGAAACCGGAAATTGCGATCGGTATTCCACCGACATTCGGTGGTACGCAACGATTGCCGCGGCTTGCGGGACGGAAACGGGCGCTTGAGCATCTCCTGACGGGCGATCCATTCTCGCCAGATCGTGCGCTGGAAATCGGGCTGGTGAATCGTGTCGTCGCCCACGATCAGTTGCTGGACGCCGCGCTCGAACTGGCGGATCGCATTCTCCGGCATTCGCCACTTGCTGTCGCAAGAGTTCTGACCGCCGTCACGCGGGGTCTCAACGCGACGATCGATGAGGGGCTCGCGATCGAACGCGAGCAGTTTGCAAGCATGGCGGCGACACGGGATACACGTGAAGCGTTGGATGCCTGGATCGCCGGGCGTGCCCCGGCATATATGGGTCAGTAGGGAGATCACCGATGCACGTGAGCTTTAACAAGCAGGCATGGGACGCCTTTAAAGCGCATGACCGGCCTGGGCCGATTCATATGATCAACCTCCTTCAGTTCCATGCAACAGCGGCCTATGATGACGGCCGCCAAATAACCGGTGCTGAGGCCTATGCGGAATACGGGCGCTTGAGTGCGCCTGTGTTTCAACGTGTTGGTGGCCGTATTGTCTGGCGCGGCGCGTTTGAATTGATGATGATTGGCCCGGACGCGGCGAAGTGGGATTTATGCTTCATCGCAGAGTATCCAGGCGTCGCAGCGTTCGTTGAAATGAGTCGAGATCCGGCCTATCGCGAGGCCGTCGTCCACCGGCAGGCAGCAGTGCGGAATTCGCGCTTGATGCGCACAGCACCGATGGAACAAGGAACAAGTTTCGCGAGCTCCGGTTAGCGCATTGTGACGTTCAGTCGGTTCGTTCAGATCTACCATCAGGCACGAATTTGAGGCCACATGCGCTCGTCTTTCAGCCTGCGGACCACCGCGCAGAAGCGGATGCGTTGCGAACATCGCCGCCAATGAGCATCTGATGCCAATGGCCGACGGCCAACGCTACCACGCGGCATAACTCGTGATATCGTGGCTTATTCGACCACTCTCGCTGCGGAGCAATGAACGTGGATCTTCAACTGACAGGCAAACGCGTCTTCATCACAGGCGCGAGCGCAGGCATCGGTCGGGCGGCAGCCCACCTTTTCGGACAAGAAGGCGCGCGACTGGTGCTGCATGGCCGACGCAAGGAGGCGCTTGAAGAGATATCGGAGCAGGTCGCGACCGCGTCGGGACCGCGGCCGGACATCGTGGTCGGCGATCTCGGAGAGCCGAACGGGTGCCATGCGGTCGCGGCAGGGGCGCTTGATAAGCTCGATGGCACAGTGGACGTTCTGTTCAATAACGCCGGTGCGTCAGCGCCGTTGGATGACCCTTGGGACGAGGCGGAATGGGCACGCGCCCATCAATTGAATTTTGCGGCTTCGCGCCAGATTACGGCAGCCATCGCTCCGAGCATGAAGACGCAAGGCTGGGGTCGTATTATCAACGTCACCGGCGCCATGGTTGCCCCGGCTGCGAACGCAGCTGCCCCTGCCAAAGCAGCGCTGCAGTCGTGGTCGCGTGGCCTCGCAATCCAACTTGCGCCCTTCGGCATCACCGTCAACACGATTGCGCCCGGTCGCATCCTGACGGATCAGATTAACAATCGCCTTCATCCAACAGAAGAAAGCCGACAGGCCTTTATCGACCGGTTTATTCCCGCTGGCTATTTCGGAGAGGCTGAGGATCTTGCCGTGCTGGCCGTTTTCCTGGCATCACCGCTGGCGCATTACATCAATGGCGCGGCAATCCCGGTTGACGGCGCCATGCTTCGCATTGGGTGACGCTGGTTTGGGGGGAGGGCGTTTCATCGCCGACTGCCAGGAAGGCAATGGCAAGGCGGCCGGCAGATCGCTCATGCACACGTACGCTAGCAACTCTGGAAACCGACATGGCGGACAAGAACGTCGTCGTACACTCCTACAACTTGGACGGTGAAACGCGGTGCGTTGATGTTTTCCGACGCTCTGATGGGACGTTCGGTTTCGAGGAGTATCGCCGAGAGCCGGAGGATGGTCGCGGCTGGTATCCCATTGGCCATCATGGCGACCGTCGTTTTACGACGGCATCCGACGCGCTTACGCAAGCCAAAGTGTCGGTTGACTGGTTGGCAGCAATTGTAAAGGACGCTTGAGCGCAGTTGGCGCTGTGCATCTGCCTGGCGCTCAGGAGAGTTTAACGCGTTCTCGTTCGCGTTACCCAAATCCGTAAGCTGGCGATCACCTTCAGGGTTGCCACCAACACAAGCGCACACAGGGCTGCTTTCGATATCGGCTCCATTGTTCCTTCGATCAGTACGGCGTGCACCACCGTTCCAACGACGATCACGGCCGCGAGCACCGTATGCCCAATACGCCACGTTCTCGGGCGCAGGTGCAGCCGCCGACGGAATGCGACCAGAATGGCGACCGCAAAGACGGCCCACATGGCGACGACGCCCCAGGCTGAAAACGGCGTGGGTGATACAAAGAGAAGGGCGTCGATGACATCCGGCGGACTGCTGACCCAAAGTCCGCCGACGTGAACCAGTACCGCCACGACAAGCGCGCCGCCGATCCACAAGTGTACGCGCCGCCCGCGGTAACCTGTCAGCCCCGGAAGATAGCCGGCAATCAGAAGCGGCTGAATCAGCATGAGAGCCAGTGAGATGACCCCTGCAAATCCGGCGGCGATGTAGAAATAGTCGCGCCACGCAAGCAGCGGGCTGGTGGCTGCAGCGGCGATGGGCACAGCAACAGCCGCGGTGAGGGCAAGCCAGATCAGCGTTCCCCTCACCCATTTTGTCCCGCTGGACCTCAATGCGATCAGGCCGGCTGAAGAACGAAGTGCGCCTCAAGGCTGGTGTCTTTTGAGCTTCGCATCACGGGGCGGAGAAAGACGGTCTTAAACTCTCCGCTGTCGTAGGCGAGATGGCCATGCGGTTGGCCGAACGCAGGGATGATCTGCGGCATCTCAAGCCGGAACACACCGTTCTCGTCCGTCAGTGTCGCGCCGTGGCTTTGCGGATCCCGCTCATAGCCTTCGGTGGTGTGCGCCCAGATTTGAATGCGCTGGCCGGCAAGCGGAGCGCCGTCACCCGCACGACGCACGGTACCCGACATCCAGAAGCCGCCACCGCCGATCCGGTCCACGATCGGTGCACCTGCGCGATAATTGTTGGATCCGCCCCGCATCGAGCGAGTCGGCGCGAGGCCTTTCGCTCGGGCCGGAAGAAGAAGGCCGGATACCCCGGTTGCGACAACCGTGCCGCCAGCGGCAAGCAGACTACGGCGGCTGAGACGAGCATTCGTCATTTGAAGTCCTCCTGGCGAGCATGAGGTGGCGCGGCGCAGAGACTGCCACATATCGCTACAACTGCGGAAGCTGGGCGCGCCAGTTACAAATTCCCAACCAACGGACGCGAGGCTGGTGATGACAGCTTTTCAGACGCGGACGAAACGTTCCATACGTTTCATGCGATCACCCGCTCCACGCGTTCACCTCTAGGGCGTTGCGCAGCGAGGCCGTCCGGCTGCTGGTTGATGACGTGGAATGGCGCCCAGATCAGTAGACGAGTGTTGCGACGGCTTCAAGCCGCCGTCACGAAGCGCCAGAGCCGTCACGGTGCAGGCTACAAACCTGCGGAAGGACATAAGGTGCGGCGTTCGGCGGCTCCGTATTGGTGAGCACACGGCAGGCGTACACGTCGGACAACTCCGGATCACGGAGTGCGTCGTTCGGCGCACCCGACCGCGTTATCCTGCCATTGCTCATCAGGATGACCTCGTCACAAAAACGTGCGGCGAGATTGATGTCGTGCAGCACGGCCAGAACACCAACGCCGCTGCTGGCGACATGTGTCACTTGATCAAGAACCAGCAACTGGTGTGCCAGGTCGAGGCTGGCTGTCGGCTCGTCCAGCAACAGGAACCGGGCATCAGATGTGTTCGGCATACGGTCCAGCTGACAAAGTGCGCGTGCGAGATGCGCGCGCTGTCGTTCGCCGCCGGACAGCGACGTGTAGCGGCGGTGGCTCAAATGTGAGAGTTCGACCCGGTTTAGGGCGGCTGTTACCGCCGTGTCGACGTCGTCCATCGTACTGGCGAAGTTGGGAACGCTGACGCCGAGCGCGACGACCTCGCGAACCGAAAAGGGAAACGCCAGCGCAGTGGATTGTGGCACGACGGCGCGCCGTCCGGCTAACCCGGCGGATCCAATCGACGACAAGTCGCGCCCATCGAGCAGCACGCGCCCCGTGGTCGGTACGAGTTCGCCCGACAGCAGTCGCAGCAACGTCGACTTGCCTGCACCGTTTGGTCCAAGCACGCCGACAACGGCACCCGGTTTCAATCGCGCCGACACGTTTTCAATCAGCGACGTCTTCCCGATCGCAAAGCTGACGTTCGAAGCTTCAAGCACAACGCATCATCCGTAGGATCAGAGCATGCCCCGCCTCAACACGAGATGGAGGAAAATGGGCGCCCCAATGATGGCCATGACAATGCCGATCGGCAACTCGCTGGGTGCAACAATCGTACGGGCGACCACATCTGCAGCCAAGATCACGGTTGCGCCGATCAGCGCAGTCGCCGGCAACAGAACCCGGTGATCCGGCCCGGCAATCAGGCGGACAAAATGCGGGACGACGATTCCAACAAAACCGATCACCCCCGCGACTGCCACCGCAGCGCCGACGGCAGCCGCTGTGATGGCGATGATGACGAGTTTTGCACGCGGAACATCGATACCCAGGTGATAGGCTTCCGCCTCGCCAAGTAGCAAGCCGTTCAATGCCCGCACAAGACTTGGGATTGCCACGCCAATGATCAGCGCGAACGGCGCGACAGCCGCGACCTTTTCCCACGACGATCCGGTCAGGCTTCCCATCGACCACAAAGTCAGATCACGCAGCTCCCGATCGTCACTGGCGTAAGCGATCAAGCCGGATGCAGCACCGGCCAACGCGCCAAACGCAATGCCGGCGAGCAGGAGCGTTCCCATCATCAGCTGCCCGCTATGTCCGGCAACAATCATGAGCAGTGTCGTCGTGATGATGCCACCGAGAAACGCGCTGACAGGTAATGCATAGATGCCGAGCGCATTCACCCAGAACGCTGCAAGACTATCGCCCAAAGCAATGGTCGCGATTGCCGCCAATGCCGCGCCTGCGGACACGCCGACCAGGCCAGGATCAGCCAAAGGGTTGCGGAACAACCCTTGCATCATGGCGCCCGCTACGGCCAGGGCAGCACCGACGAACATGCCGATGAGCGTCCGGGGAAGCCGGAGGTCGAACAACACCAGCCGCGATTGCAGCGCTGCAACATCGTCCGTGTTTCCGAACATGGCGCCAATCGCCTGGGGTATCGCGAACAGGGATATGCCTGTCGGGCCAATTGCCAGAGACGCAAAAGCCGCAGCGACAAGCGCGACGCCCGATCCGATCAAAAGCCGTGCGCCGACACTCCAGTTCTTGAACGTTGTCCGCGCCAAGTATGCGCGAGCAAAAGCGTGACGAGGCATGTCTCCACGGTCAACAGCCATTATTGCGAGCCAGCTCGTTCCGGATAGAGCCAGGCAATAAGGCTGGCTGCGGCCTTTGGAGCGCGCGGGCCGAAGCCTAGCAGGAACACACCGCTCATGTCACGAAGTTCACCAGTTTTTCCGGCCGGTGTCAGGCGAATTGCCGGAACCCGGCCGAGTTCAGCAGCGTCCAATCCTCCGCGCCCACCTTTCATGACAATGATCGCATCGGGTGCCATCGCGATGACGCTCTCGGTTGTCAGAGGTTTAAAGCCGGTTACGTTCGCTGCGGCGTTGTCGGCCGCTGCGAGCCGCAAGATTTCGTCTGCGCTCGTTCCGGCTCCACCGACAATGATCCGTCCGCCGGTCGCATTCAGAACGAAGAGAACCTTCTTTTTCTTGGTTACGGTACGTGCGGTCTGTCCGAGTTTTTTGAACTCGGCCGCAAGTTTGTCCTTGAGGCGTGCACCTGCATCAGAAGCGTCGACCGCTGCAGCGATTGCCTCGACCTTTGTGAGGATACCCTCTGCGGATTTGCCAGCCGGGACTTCGACATATCGTGCAGATGACGCCTTGAGCGCACGGATGGTTTCCGGTGGGCCGGAGCCGGCCGAAGCCAGGATCAAATTCGCGCCGACCGACAGCACGCCTTCCGGCGACAGCGCACGCATGTATCCGACGTTCGGCTTGTTTTCCAGTGCCTCCGGTGGGTATTGGCTGGTGGTGTCGACCGCGACAATCTGATCGCCGAACCCAAGCTCATACAGGATCTCGGTCACATCGCTTCCGATCGAGAGGATCCGAAGCGACGACTTGTCCGCGGCTCTGGCATCGCTTGTGTGGCCAATCGTCAACATCGCCAGCGCGAGCGCGACCACGAAGGTTGCAGCTTGCCAGCTTGCGCGAGCGGTGCGCGAAGTTTGGTTTTTGCTCATGGTCTCGGAATCCCTCTTACTTCGTCAGGATCACCCTCTTACTTCGTCAGGATCAAACGTCCCTTTGATGTGATCCGAAGGCGATAATCTTCACCTTTGTGGACGAGAATTGCTTCATTCTCGGGGCCCAGTAGGTCGACAACATCTATAATCCTACGCTGACGTCGAGATGATGGTGTCGATGCCGACTGTGGCCTGTCCCCGGCGTTATCGTGATCTATCACGTGGGTTTCTGGCCTCAGTTTTTCTCGATCAAATGCACGCCAACGGCGAGCTGCCGCAATAATGACGCACTCAATGTGGAATTGATAGTTCCACATTGACAGATCAGGCAAGCGTATTGTTGAGTGCCAATATCTACTTCTTATTCAGTGCGTAAGTAGCCAGCCCGCTCGCGATCGTTTTCAACGGCCAGCCCGCCATGCGCCTGACGTTCGATAGTAACGCGTGGGTTGGGGGCTCAGGATGGGTTACGTTTGCAGGCGCAGTCGCCTTGTGCTGACTGCGGTTATCGCTTCTGTGTGGGCCATGTCGAGTGTCATACCGACTATGGCGCAAGAGACATCGCTCGACGGCATCATCATCACGACGACCAAAGATGAAGAGAAAGCGATTGAATCGCTCAGCGGTGCCAGCGCCGTTAGTCGCGATCGGATCGACGACGAGTTTCAGCCGGACGACTTGCCTTCGGTTCTAAGTACGGTGCCCGGGGTGACGACATCGGTCACGGCGCGAGATCCTGCGATTGCGATTAACATTCGCGGCTTGCAGGACTTCGGACGTGTAAACGTGCTGATCGAAGGCGCGCGTCAGAATTTTCAGCGCAGCGGCCACACCGCTGACGGCTTCTTCTACCTTGAGCCGGAAATGGTCAAGAGTATCGACATCACGCGTGGGCCGTCCTCAACCTTGTACGGTTCGGGAGCCATCGGTGGTGTTGTTGCTTTTGACCTGTTGGATGCAGATGACATCCTGAGGGACGGTGAAACGTATGCAGTGCGCCTTCGCACGCGATACGGCACCAACGGAGATCAGCGCCTCGGCAGTCTCACCGGCGCAATGAAGGTCGGCAACTTCGACGTGCTCGCACAGGGTAACATCCGCCGCGATGACCCCTATGATGACGGCGACGGTAACACCGTGACGGACTCGGGCCAGGAAACCGACAGCTTCCTCGGCAAAGCGCGTTGGTTCGTCGCAGATGGGCATGTTATCACGGCATCGGCGATAAAGTATCAGTCCGAATTTATCGACCGTCCGACAGCGACGACCGCCACGCGTAGGGATTCAACTCTCGATAACGAGCAATTCACGCTTGGCTACAAGTTCTCGAGAGAAGATGTTCCGCTGTTCGATTTCAGCGCAAAGATCTATCGCAATACCACCGAACTGGATCAGGAGCGCATATCGGATAACTCAATCTTCGAACCTGCAGGATCCCAACGAGATTTCAATCTCGTTACGGACGGTTTCGACATTGCGAATACGTCACGGTTCCAATTCAGCAATATAAAGCTCGCGTTCACTGTTGGCGTTGATGGCTTCAGGGACGAAGTGACGACCAATGATGTGGTCGGCAATGGTGACGAGTTTACGCCCTCGGGCGAGAGAGAGGTTTTCGGGTCGTTCGCGCAGGCTCGGCTAAGTTTCGCAAATGGTATCGATCTCATCGGCGCACTACGATACGACGACTACAAATTGGAAGGTGGCGATACCGAACTGTCGGGCGACCGGATTTCTCCGAAAGTCACGATCGGTGTTACACCGTTGCAAGGTGTCACCTTCTTTGCGACTTATGCGGAAGGCTTCAGGGCGCCATCTGTGACGGAGACCCTGATCAGGGGAACGCACCCTCCGCCGGTACCATTCGAACTGCTCCCGAACCCCAATCTTCGTCCGGAAGTAGCGAAAAACGTCGAGGCCGGCGTCAACGTGGCCTTCGACGGTGTTGTGACCACTGGCGACAAGTTCCGCGCCAAGATTGTCGGCTTTGAAAACAAGGTCGAGGATTTCATCGACGGTGTGTTCAATCCTTTTGCGCCACCGAACGGCGAGTTCCAGTATGAAAACCGCAACAACGTGACCATCCAGGGCGTCGAGTTCGAGGGCGTCTACAGCTCCGAATACTGGTTCTTCTCGTTCGCCGCTGAATTCATTCAGGGAGAGGACGACGAGACAGGAGAAACCCTAACGACAGTTGGCCCGAACAAGGCGACAACGACGCTCGGTCTCTACGCGTTCGAGGGTAAGCTGCTGTATGGGGTGCGTGGCAACTTCTATGCAGGTCAAAAGGATGTCGACGTTTCGCTCCAAACAGCCGGCTACTCCACGTTCGACCTGTTCGCGCGTTACAAGTTCAACGACAATGCCACGATGAACGTGAACGTCGACAACGTGTTCGACAAGGACTACCGGCAGTACTTCAATCAGTCGGACAGCCCCGGACTGAATGCGCGAGTGGGCCTGACGCTTCGACTTGGCGGCTGACGCGTCCTAGACTAGCGTGCGCGGCAGCTTACGATTCCAGATTTGCTGCCGGCGCACGGCTCGGCTAGGAGGTGCACCATGTACATTGCCATGAACCGCTTCAAGGTTGCGAAGGACTCGGCAAAGGACTTCGAGACACTATGGACGCAGCGGGAGAGCTTCTTGCATGAGATGGACGGCTTCGCGGGCTTCCATCTCCTGCGCGGGCCGGAAAAGGACGATCATGTCCTTTTTGCCTCCCATACGGTTTGGCGCGACTATCAGGCTTTCGAAGCCTGGACGAAGTCGGAGCAGTTCCGCAAGGCGCACGCAAATGCCGGCTCGGGCTCGATTCGGCCGCTGTATCTTGGCCATCCGGAGTTCGAAGGGTTTACGGCCGTGCAAGAGGTCGCAGCTGACGGGACCATGCGCATTCTTGATCCGGAGGTCGTCGATGGATAATGAGGCGTTGTCGCCATCCATGCTGACGAACCGCAGATTGAGAAGTTTGAAGCGCTAAGGACACATTTATGCGCGCGAGAGTTCCGTTCCTATCCTGTATTGCGCTGGCTCTGTTGGCGGTCGCAGCAGCCGCCGAATCCGAGAGTCCCAAACGGACCGACGCAGCGAAAACGCTCAATGTCGAGTTGAACGCGGTACGCCAATTGGACGGAGCCTGTCGTCTTTCGCTTCTCATCGCAAATCAGCTGGGCGCTCCGATCCGGGATTTGACGTTCGAGCTTGTGTTGTTCGATACACGCCAACGCGTTCTGTCGCTCGTTGCAACGGAAGCCGGTGCCATGCCGGTCGGAAAAACCCGCCTTAAGCAATTCGATATCGGTAATACATCCTGTGATCAGATCGGCCGCGTGCTCCTGAACGATGTCACACGATGCGACGGTGACGAGCTAACGCCGGCGCAATGCACGGCGGTGGCCCGCACGAGTTCACGGGCCAAGATCCCATTCGAGTTTTGAGAGGGCGATCGTGGAACAGTTACAGTCGCTGGTCGGTTCTATCGACCTCTCAAGCGCGCGCGACCTGATCACACGTGGCGGTCCTATTGTCGTTGTTCTGCTGGCGCTTTCGGTTCTCGCGCTCGCGGTTGCGCTGTTCAAAGTGGGCCAGTTCCTCGTTCTTGGTGTTGGCCGCGGAGGCGCGGCTGAGCGCGCTCTGGACTTGTGGTTTCATGGCGAACCGGAGCGCGCCGTCGGAGCGGTATCGCGCGCGCGCAGCCCGACCAACACAGTTCTGTTCCATGCCATGTCCGGCGTTCTCAATGGTGTCGGCGATCAGTTTGTCCGGGAGGACTCCGAGCGCGTCGCTCTCAAAGAACTCGGCCGCCTGAAATCATATCTGCGGGTTATTGAAGCAACATCGCAGATCGCGCCGCTCCTTGGGCTGTTTGGCACGGTCGTTGGTATGATGGGTGCGTTTCAAGCCTTGCAGAGCGCCGGCGCTAGTGCCGATCCTGCAGCATTGGCAGGCGGGATCTGGGTTGCGCTCATTACAACCGCTGTCGGGTTGGCAGTGGCAATCCCGGCATCGTTCGTATTGTATTGGTTCGAAGGGCGCATCGAGGCGGAACGCGCCAGTATGGAGAATGCGCTCACCAGTTTGATGACCGGCCGGCTGCAGGTTCGCGACCCGGTCGCAACGTCAGAAACGGCCACATCCTTCTTTGATGAAGCAGGGTCTCAAGATGCGGCTCGGTGAAGTGTCCACGCAGCGCCGCCGCATCCCGCTGACGCCGCTGATCGACATCGTCTTTCTGTTGCTCGTGTTCTTTATGCTGGCGTCGACGTTTCTGAAGTTCGATGTCGTGACGCTCGCAAGAGCGGGCGCCGGCTCCGGGCAGGTTGACCGCTCAAAGATCATGCTGATTCACGTCTCTCGCGACTCGGAAATCGCTGTAAATGGAGCAACGACTTCGAAGGACCAACTGGTCGAGACAGTGAACAGGGCAGTGGACGCCGGCCAAGTGCACGCCATCGTTGTCTTACGGTCCGATACGCGCGTCGCCGACCTGGTCCAAACTCTGGATCTGATCCGCCGTAGTCGCGCTGCGACCGTTCGGATCGTCGACTAGATCGGCTCCGCCATAGGCGGACACTCGTCGCCGGCCCACGCCCCGTGTTCGATTTAACTTGGCCGGCCAGAAAGACCGAAACGACAAGTGTGGGATGTTTCAAGCTCAATCTGAAGTGCTCCGCGTGGCCGCGAACCAAATCGGGAGGTAAGGCATGCAAGATTTGGCACGAACGATACCGGTCCTACCGTCGTTGAACTTGGTGGAAACGCAGGCATTCTATGTCGAATATTTAAGCTTTCGGTCCATTTATTCCGACAATTCTTATCTTATTCTCAAACGCGATGACATGGAGTTTCATTTCTGGTTGGCCGAGAACGCGGATTTGCCGAAATCCTCCTCCTGTTACATCCGCGGCGGTCAAGTTGTTGCGTTGTTTGATGAGTATAAGGCGCGAGACGTGCCCAAGTTGTCCGACTTTGTCGTTCGGTCGTGGGGCATGAAAGAGTTCTACATTCATGACCCGCATGGGAACCTTCTGAGATTTGGTGCCGCACCCGAGGAGATCTAGGAATGACGGGTCACTTGCAAGTCGTTCGTCTCGTTATTGCGTGCGGTCTCATCGCGACAGGCATTTACACAGCGCAGGCCGAGGAACAGCGCGTCGTGATACCATCGGCGAACGGCCTGGAACTTTCGGGTACATTGCAATGGCCCTCCGAACGCAACGGCGCGATTCCGGCCGTCTTGTTGATTCAGGGCAGCGGCCCGACAGATCGAGACGGGAATCAACCGCCGCACCTGACACCGCAATCGCTCAAGCTCTTGGCATCGTTACTTGCGAAAGAAGGTTGGGCGAGCTTGCGCTTTGACAAACGCGGCATGCATGCGAATGCCGCGTCACGTCCCAATCAGCGGAAGGATTGGTATCAGTTTTTTCGCTGGGAGGCTTTCGTCGAGGATGCCAAGTCGGCGTTTCAATTCCTCAAAGCGGACCCGCGCGTGAATGCCGCAACGGTTAGCGTGATGGGCCACAGCGAAGGTGGTCTTGTTGCACTTGAGCTTGCGCGCCGACGGCAATTGAAGATCTGTTCGCTTGTCTTGCTGGCAACGCCCGGGCGCCCACCGGGGCAGGTGCTTCAAGATCAGCTCAGGCTTATTATGCAGCAGCAAGGCGCTGATCGGAAAACGATAGGCGAGATCCTGCGTCGCGACGCTGAGATACAGGCCAGCATTATTGCCACTGGCGCCATACCAAACCGCATTCCGACAGGGCTGCGTCCAATCTACCAGGAGTATCTGGGCCCATTCTTGCAAGCATTTTTCAAGCTCGCTCCGCGCAAGCTCGCCGAGGGATCCAGCGCACCGTTTTTGGCTGTGACCGGGACGTCGGATACCCAGGTCTTTTCAGACCGGGATGGCCCGCCATTCATGCGTGCGGCTTATCGCCGGAACGATGGCAGCCGCCACATTGCGATTGCGCACATGACCCATATGCTTCACGACGCGCGGTCGGGACAGACGAAGCCGCCGAGCCTGCATCCCACCCTAGACAACGAGGTGACTTCGTGGCTGCGCCGCCCACCGTGCGGCCCAAACGGGGGCGCACGATGAGGCTCCGAAATACCCAAGGCAAGTCCCGTCGCGAGCCGGATCTGACCGGCCTCATCAACATCGTATTCTTGATTCTGATCTTCTTTATTGTGGCAGGCACTCTTCGCCCCTTCACGGCCCGGGACATCGAGCTTGCGAAGACCGCACCTGAGAAGCCCCGCGTGGCAACTCCGACCAGACTTGTCGTCGATGCCAACGGACAGCTGCGTTATGTGGGCAATATCATAAACCAGGACGAACTGACTGAGCGATTGCGTACGCTCGAGGCTACGAGCAAAACGCGACCGTTTATCGTTGTCGCCGATGCGCGCTTCTCCGCACGTCAGCTTATGGTTCTGGTGCGCGCAATCCGGTCGACCGGCATCGAAAATGTTGCAGTCTTGACGGAGAAAGACAGAAACCGATGACGATATTACACCGGTATTGGTTGCTGGCGCTCATAGGGTCGGTAGCGCTTCACTTCGCCCTTTTTGTCGGTTTCTCCGAAATCACCTCGGGCGCAGTCAAGAAGCCTGCGGGAAAACCCGTTACGTCGGTTGCGAGTCTGGCTGGCGTTTTGGGCGCGCCGACGTCGAGTCATAATGCAAGCCAAGCAACGGCCGATCCGGCACCGACGCCGCCAACCAAGACTGTTAAGCCGAATGTCGCAAAGCCGCTGGAGCCAGTCAGGACGGCCACAGCACGTCCGGTCACCAGCCCAAAGGCGGTATCGGCATCATCTCCAACACCGGCGCAATCGTCTCCTGAAGCGCGATCAACAACGACGGCGCCTGTTGTTGCCGCTGAAGCCGCCGAGGCCAAGCCGGTCGAACGGCTTGCCTCAGCTGCGCCGGTTAAGGCGCAACCGACGGAAAGAACCAAACCCGACAACACGACTGAGCCAAAGGCGCAACCAGCAGAAGCGGTCGAAAAATCGGCAAAACGCGTGCCGCCTGCGCGTACGGAGACACCGCCGAAGACGACTCCCAAAGTGCGGCCGAAACGCCGCGCCAGGCCGAGGAAGCGGCAGCAAAGAAGCTCAAGGGCACGCCGTGCCGGCAATGCGCGACAAGGTGCTGCGGGATCCTCGCGCGGCGGCAGGCGCGGTCGCCGAAGTGCCAGCGCAGGAGCTGTTGCCAGTTACGCTGCCCGGGTGCGCGCCCGAATCCTGGCCAACCGCCCGCGCGGAGTCGCGCGCGGCCGCGTCGTCGTCTCGTTCGGCCTGTCGACCGGCGGTGGCTTGCGGTATGCGCGCGTGTCACGCAGCAGCGGATCTGCAGCGGTCGATCGGGCGGCTCTCGCTGCCGTTCGCCGCTCTTCACCATTTCCGAGACCACCGGCTGGTGCATCAAGTCGACAGCTTCGCTATTCGATCGCGTTCACATTCCGCTAGAACATGTCCGTCACAGGCGAATAGGCTCCAGCTCGATTGCCGACGACATGGATGCGATCTGGTCTT
>JBCDAH010000112.1:0-16785 GCA_039186015.1 Pseudomonadota bacterium | reverse complement strand
GAAAATGAAACCGATATGCCTGCGCCTGACGTCCGCCAGCTCTTCCGGAGAGAGGCCGTTGGTGGTTTCTCCACCAATTGTAATCTGCCCCTCGGTCGGAGTCAGGATGCAGCCGAGGATCGACAGCAACGTTGTTTTGCCGCTGCCGGAGGGACCCATCAGGAGGGTTAACTCTCCGGACCGCAACGTCAGATCCACGCCCTTCAGCGCACGCACCATACCGGCGCCATGGCCTAACTCTTTCACAACGCCGCTTGCGTCGGCGATTACGGCTTTACTCATCTTGCAAACACCATCGCCGGATCAATTCTGGTGACTTTCATGATGGCAGCGATCGCCGAGATCGCGCACATAAACACGGTTAATGCAAACAACCCTGCAGCCAAGATCGGCGTCATAATGATCGGCAGCGCACTATTCTGGCTCATTACGATCACAGGGAGCGCAATGGCCATTCCAAGCGCATAACCAAGGATCGCGCTGAGTGCGGCCTGAGTCAGGATGACCTTGTGTATATAGCCAGATGACGAGCCCAGTGCACGTAATGTTGCAAACTCGTTCAAATGGTCCTTCGTGCTCGAGTAGAGTGTCTGCGCAACGATCACGGTTCCAACCAGCGAACCCAGCAACGTGCCCCCAATCAGCGCAATGCCGGCGCCGGTCCCAAACAACCATCGCGCCAAGCTCCGCGCAGAAAATTCCGCCTGGGTCAAGATCTCGACATCCGGAAGCCGCCGCTGCAAATCCGCCTGAACCTTTGCGATGTCCGCCCCGTCGGCAACGTTAATGAGGTAGTAGGATGCGCCATCCGGCGGGATATTCAGAAGAGATCGCGCCCGGTCCAATGTCGTGAAGATATAGGGGTTCGTCGTGAATGAGCGGATGCCGTGCGTGAGCGCTTTCACACGGACGCGTGTTCCGTTGATCTCACCGGTATCGCCAAGACCGTTAACATCGAGTGTTTTGAAGTACGTGCGATCAACTGCCACAGCATCGGGCAGGCGAATGGTCGCCAGATCGCCGGCAACGATGTTCCAAGGCGCCAATCCGCCCTCGGCCGGATCCGTACCGATGATCACGCAGAGTTGTTTGCCACCGTTCTTTTTCTTCCAGCGGCTGAAGGATGCCACCATGGGCACCGCAGAAACCACGCCAGGCGTTGACAATGCAGCGTAGCGCTCGCGCCCGGTTAGAACGCCCGACTCCTCAAAACTACTGGTCTTGTAAGCCGCGATCCAGAGATCCGCGTCGGCACGCTCAATCATCGACACGATCATACGACTGGCGCCGGAATAAAGCCCGAGCTGGATCGCAACCAACACGATTGAAAACAGAATGCCGACAATCGTCACGATGAGGCGCATGCGATCGTGAAACAGATTACGCAAGGCTAGGGTAAATATCATTACAAGGTCCCGATTGCTGTCGGACAGCGGGTGAGATATCGCATTCGCCTATCCAGGACCAATTCCCGTGCCCCATTGAGACGACTGGACTTGGAACACGGAAATTGCGGCGCCTCTTCGGTTATCTGCCATAAATGGGGTGCGCCAAGAGTTCGCAAGGGCTCGTCACGAAATTGACTCTGACAGCATTCAAATAATGCAGTCGGTTCCGCGTTGATGGCATGTCTATCAACCTCAACCTTAGGCCAAGGCAAGAGGAATTGTGCATTTTGGCCAATTCCATTGCTCATCGGCTCACTCTCTAGCCCATTAAGATAAACCGGGGCACATCTCATGCGTTCGATCACAACTTCCGTCTTCGCGGCCGCCGCATTTGCGGCAATCGTCCCATTCCACGCAACGTCCGTGCGCGCCGACAACGGCTTCGTCGGCGTTTGGTACGACGATACAGGCCGCGGCGCTGTTGAACTCAGTCAATGTGGTCAACGTCTGTGTGGGCGGATCGTCTGGCTGCGTAAGCCTCTCGACAAGAGCGGCAAGCCGCTGACAGACCGCCTCAATCCCAAAGTCAGCCGCCGCGCAAGGCCGATCTGTGGTCTGCAAGTTATCGGCAATCTTGTCCGACAGTCCGACGGCAGCTGGGACGGCGGTTGGATCTACGACCCCAAACGTGGCGCCGCCTTTGATGTTGAACTGACGCTTGAGTCGCCACGCAAGCTCCGCGTTCTCGGCTACAAGGGCGTCAAACTGTTCAGCAAAACACTGTACTGGCGCCGCGCGCCGGACAATATCGAACGTTGTAGCTCGCGGTCCTCGTAACCGCGACGCGCCGGTTATGGATTTTTCCACCATCGTCGGAAATGATCTAGCCAGCCGCTTATGAACTGGTGCGGCTAAGCGGCCGGCCAAGACGATCGAGACCCATAGGTATCGGGTGGTTCCGATAAGAACCTGAAAGTCTCTAACCCTGGCGCGCGGCGCGGGGCGCCTCAGCAACAACGGCTTTGACCGGCACGGCCTGAGGCTCGACCTGAGCTGCCAGCTTCATTGCAAAGCTCACGGCCCGGTCAAGGACTTGGCCGCGCTGGCGGTCGAGCGTGACGAGATGGTAACTATCGTCGAGAACCATCAGTTCAACCGGCCCCTTCATGCCGCGGACGACGCGCAACGCATTCCCGAGTGATGCCTGATCATCTTCCCGACTATGGATCACCAGCGTCGGGACGGTTACGTGCGCCAACTTGCGCCGCGAGTCGTCGGCCAGACGCCGGAACTCAAATATCGTGCCGCCTTTGCGCCCGAATATGTCAGCCAACGGCCGACCGTCTTGCTGAAGCGACTCCAACACGAACCGGCGGAGGCGCTCATCCTTGATGCCGTAAGGTGATCTTTCGGAGAATGAAAACAGGTCCGCTACCCAGCGCTGTCGTATGATCCGGAACAGCTGCATGACGCGTGGAATGGCCCACCCGTCCGGCCAGAACGTCGGGGAACACAGAACGAGCCCGGACACATCGCGCGATTTGTCGGCCGCAAGCTGAATACCCAGCATCGCACCAGCCGACTGACCGCAGACAATGATGTGATCGCAATGCTCCCGGAGGCGATCATACGCAGCGGTTGCACTCGCCACCCAGTCCGACCAACGTGCCGTGTTTAGGAGAAGATCTGACCCGCCGTGCGCTTTGAGCAGTGGGCACAAAACGGTAAAACCCTGGCGACTGAGACCTTGTGCCAGAAAACGCATCTCGACTGGCGCGCCGCCCAATCCATGAAGGAGGAGTACGCCAACCGGGCCACCTGGCAAAAAAAGGTCTGGTGCCACCAAGTCTTTTACCTGCTCAACGCTCATGCCGATCTCACTTTCAGTGCTCATATTCTTGTTTCGGCTTATTATTTTGCGGTTACCGTCTGGCAGATTGATCGCGATGCTCGTCGCGCACTGCGCGACGGACGCGATGCCCGCATCGAGCGTTTCGCGAACCGCTCGACGGCGCACCTGCAGAGTTGGCCGTAAAGGGAATGTTGTGAAGACGTACCGCTTATGAATGTTAAACCCGTGTACGCTGCTCAACATAACCTACTGGTAAGACTGAAAATCCCCCATACCTGCCTCGGTACTGAAGTGCCGTCAGTTGCGGTACCCACACGGCGCCGGCGCGCCTGATGCATGTAGCTTGCGCGCTTGGCAAGTCAGTTTGACTCGAATTGTGCGTTTCTCAATCCAAATTTTCTTGATTTTTCAATGTACAAAGCTGCTTTTGCTGCGAAATTGTCGCACCCGCGTTCAGCACACGCGAAACCTGATGCCTCGCGCAACACTTCCGCTCAATTCCCTCAGGCGATGGCTGGGCGATGGCCAAGCGATGGCAAGTCGCGCTGTCTGGCGATATGATCGCCACGTTCCTTTGTTCAAATCGGGTGAGTCTCAATGGCGGGCGGTCGCCGCAACGCAGTGGGGCATATGATTTTGCGCGGGATTGAGACAGCGGAGAGCATAAGGTGAATGTGGCAACGCGAAAAGCGATCAGCCTTTTGGTAGCAGGAGCGGTCGCGATCGCGCCGCTCGGGACTGCCAGCGCTCAAATCGGTTCGGCCGGAGCTGCTATCAGCGACGCCGACTATCGGGCCTGCCAGGCGACAGAGAACAGCGCGTTTCGTGAAGCAATCGAAGCGATCACGTGGAAGGCATTATCCCGCGGTCTGAACACACTCGACTATGCGGCGATCGTCCGTGATGAATGGCGCAAGGGCGAACTTGACCGCATTATCGACGCGCGCGTTGATGCTGCAACCGCCAAAATCCGAGACGAGTCGAGCTGGGCAAGCCTGCTGCAGTCCTTGACGTCACGGGAGCGGGCCAAGCAATTGGCGACGGCCGTTGCGGAGCGGGTGTACCGGTCGGAGCCGGTAAAGCGTGCCATTGCCGGCTTGGCGACCGGCGTCGGCGAACAGATTGGTCAATCTATTGTGATCACCACCGCTGATGCCGCCGGGCCGGCGCAACGCTGTGTGCGTCTGTTCCTCGGCGATCGCTATGGCACGTCGGTCGCGTCCGCAGTCAGTTCGGATGCCGGTGCGGCGTTTTCGGTCGATGCTAAGTCTGGCAGTGCCGGCGTTTCGTCCGGCCGCCTCTTGCTTGAAACGACGGGCGGCCTCACTGGCGCCGTCATTCTGCTCGTCCGCCGGCAGCTGGCGCGGATGGCGAGCCGACTTGGCCAGCGACTGGTTGGCTCCGTCTTGAGCCGTTTGGTTTCGGTTGTCGCCGGCGGTGTTGGCCTCGCCCTGATTGCCAAGGACATTTGGGATTTTCGCCACGGGATGTTGCCGATTATTGCCAGCGAAATGAAATCTCCCGAAACCAAATCGAAGGTTCAGATCGAGTTGGCATCGGCGATCAAAACCCAGATTGATCTTCAAGCGCGGACGATCGCGCGCGACACATCGGAGCGCATCCTCAAGATCTGGCTGGATTTCCAACGGGCGCATGCCAAGGTGCTGGAGCTTGCCGCGTCAAACGATGACTTCAAAGCGTTTCTGGACGTGGTCGGGGACAAGAATCTTCAGAAGCTGGACGAAATCGTTGCCTTGATTTTGCCGGTTGATGGCCCGGCAGGTATCGAGAAGGCGCTGGCAAACGGCAAACTGCAACGCGCCGTTGTCGATCTCTCTGATGCCGGGCTGAAGATTGGCCGCGAAACGCGCTCGCTGGACACGGCGCTTGCCTGGTCAGAACTCGCAGGACCACGACTGGATACGGTTGTCGACTACGGCCTCCACACGCGTGCGCAACCGACCGCATTCACGGCCCAAAGCCTGCAACGACTTCTTGCGCTTGAGGATCGTCTTGCGGTTGTCCGACTGGCCGGTCTGCCGCGCGACAGCCGCGATGCCCTGTTCGAGCTGAGCGATCCCAAGCTCAAGCTGCTTAGCCGCAGCCTGACCGAAGAAGAATTGGGCGCCCTATCCGGATACATTGGCGGGTTGAACCGGCCCGCTCAGACATTCGTGCTGGAGACGGTTGCCGCCAAGCCGGCGCGCATGCAGTTGTTGGCAGACACGCCTGTTCGCAACGCAGTCCTCGCAAGTAAAGACCAGCGTTTCGCGGTCGAAATGCTCCTTCAGGAAACAAGCATTTTCGACATTGACACCATCGTTCGCGACACGACAGCAGCCTGGAATGGACGCATTCAACCGCGGTTGTTGTGGGACCGCCACCCAAGTGCCGCCATCGCTCTTGGTGTGGCGACGTTGCTGCTGTTGTTGATCTTGCGCAGTCTCTTGTTCTCCGGGCGTCGACGCGCCGTGGCCAGCAATGCGAAGTCGGAGTAGTTGTCCGTCGACCGGCAACGAATCTAGAGACCTTGAGACATGCGCCTGCTGACGACTGAGCACTGCAGCGATGGGCCTATTCGCCACGGAGACGCGCTAACGGCCTGCGCCATCAGCGGTGCAAATGTGCTGCGCGACGTTCGTGAGGCGATCACGAATACTTTCGGCGGCCAAATGCGACGGTATGAGGAGGTCCTCGATCGGACGCTTGAGCGGGCCATGGCAACGCTCGGTCAAAAGGCGGCCGCCAAGGGATATGACGGTGTCGTGGCGATTAAAATCAGCCATCCTGTGATTGTTGACGGTGCGATCGAGGTGGTTGTCTCAGGGACGGGATTCTGGTTTGACGGGGACGGTCGGCTGTCGTGAGCGGCTGTTAGGTGTAGGTCGCAGTGTCTGGCTCAGCGTGGACTTCGGCGGCCATCGAATTCGTGGACTGAGAAATAGGATTGCCCGATGGGTGTCATGAAGCCGCCTGGCCTGATTACATTTCTGCTGGCTGTGGCATTGGCGGCTGTTGCCGTCACATCTTATCTGGGCATTGGATTCGCCGGGTTCGGCTTAGCCGCATTCTGGGTTCTTCTCGCTGCGTTTACGCTGCTTTGCATCGGATGCCTCGTTCGCGGTCTGTGACCGGGCAAACACGCGAACTGGTCTTCACAACCCTGAGCCCATATGCCGCGCGGCACTATTGATACTACCGGATCAGTGTTCGTTGAGGTCTTCTGGCGCAAAGATGCGGCGGGGAGAATGCGCAATGTTCGATCCAAACAGATCAGACATTCAAGGTCGGGTACGCAGCCGGAAAGTTGAACTTATGTTGGCGCTGGCTTTGACCGCCGTGGCTATTGTCTCGATATTCTCCCAGTTGCTCGCCTTCTGAGTCCGGTCGCATGCAGCGCCCGTTACCTCACGGCCTGCTGCCGCTGTCCTGGCGAATAGAGATCCTGCAGCTTCAGCGTCGATCGCTGGCCCACGTGCGCGAAACCCGTTTCGAGCCACGTGGCGGCCGTCTGTCGTCCGACGTCGCGAAGCCGACACAAGAATTGCCATTCCGCGTTCAGTTTTGATGACGCACCGTATTCGATCAGTTCGTCACAGCCCCCGATACGATGCAGAAACACCTCGTTGTATCCGAGGCCCTCAAGTTCGCCGCGCCGCAGGCATTGGTTGATGAACTCAAGATGCTTCAGCTCCCGGATCAAAGGCGCGTTGAACGAAATCTCGTTCACGCGATCGCTGATTTCGCGCGCCGTCCTCGGCGTTTCCGCGCGCTGGATTGGGTTCACTTGCACAACCATCACGTCGTTAGCGCAACACCCCTTGAAGAACGGCGACAGCACAGGATTGCCCATGTATCCGCCGTCCCAATAGGGCACGCCGTCGATCTCAACCGCTTGGAAGATGAAGGGCAAGCAAGCTGACGCCATGATCGCATCCGCCGAAATCTGATCGCCCGTAAACACGCGCACGCGCCCCGTGTGCACATTGGTGGCAGACACAAACAGCTTGACGCAGTCACACGCGCGTACGGCGTCAAAGTCGACGGCCCGCTCCAGAAGCTCGCGAAGCGGATTCCAGTTCAGCGGATTGAGCTGGTAGGGCGATGCGACGCGCGAGAGCAGCTCGAACGCGGTCAGCGCCGGATTGTATTCGAGGCTCCAGTTTGACAGCAGCACGTCGACAAGGGTCCGCTGAATCGGGCTCAATTTCGCATCGTTACTGACGGTTCGCCAGAATTGCTCGAGATCGGTTCTGGCTCGTTCCGGCCCGCCATGGACAAGGCCGGCTGCGGTCACGGCGGCGTTCATGGCTCCGGCGCTGGTGCCCGAAATAGCTTCGATCTCCAGCCGACCATCTTCGAGGATTTTGTCGATCACGCCCCAGGTGAACGCACCATGCGCACCGCCACCCTGGAGCGCGAGATTGATCCGCTTCCGGCCCGGGCCGCCGGGCCACTGGAAACCGCTGGGATATGGTGTGCCGCCGGTGCCGCCATCCATCATTGCGCGGTCCATCCACCGTCCATCGTGTAGTTCGCACCGTTGATTTGATCTGCAGCTCGGCTGGCCAGAAACACCGCAAGTGCGCCCAACTGCTCAACGGTTGCGAACTCGCCCGTCGCTTGTTTTTCCAGGAGAATGGCCTTGGCCTCTGCCTCGCTCACGCCTTCAGCCATGGCAACTTCCGGGATCTGCTTTTCGACAAGCGGCGTCCAGACGTATCCCGGTGAAATCGCATTGGCCGTAATGCCGGACCTCGCGAGTTCCACGGCGACGACTTTGGTCAGACCGGCGAGGCCGTGCTTGGCCGCCACGTAGGCCGCCTTGTGCGGTGATGCGCGTAAGGAATGGGCCGAGCAGACATTCAGAATGCGGCCAAACCCGCGCTGCTTCATGCCGGGAACCGCCGCGCGTATCGTGTGGAATGCGGACGACAGATTGATCGCCAGGATGGCGTCCCACTTCTCAGCCGGAAAGTCCTCAATCGGGGCGACGTGCTGAATGCCCGCATTGTTTACCAGGATATCCACGCGCCCGAATGTTGCCTCGGCGTCGGCGATCAGGCCGGATATCTCCGCAGGCTTCATCATGTTGGCGCCGTTGAAGTGCACGTCCTGGCCTGCCGCGCGCACAACGGCGATCGCATCGGCATTCGCGTCCGCGTCTCCGAGGCCGTTCAACACAACCCGCGCGCCGGCGCCTGCAAACGCTTGAGCAATCCCCAGTCCGATGCCGGACGTCGACCCCGTGATAACTGCAACCCGATCGCGAAGCTCCATAACCATCTCCTTGCCCAATTCCCTGCACTGAGCCAATGCTCTGCACTGAGACTGCGTCTACGCATACCAGTTACCAAGGCATGCTGCAGGTGCGAGATCCAGAATCGATCTCCAGGCTTTACAAAGGTTTGAAGCCGCTTAACCGGAACAAGGACACGTCGCGCCGTTTGGTCGCGCCCGCACGAACCGTGTGACGGCCAAGCGCAGTGACCGTTCCAAACCGCTCGGCAATGGCAGGCGGAACGTTTGCGCCCAGTGTGACAAACAAAACCGGCTCCGCCCGGTTTTCGGCATAGGGCAAAACCAGTTGGAAATGGTCCTTTGGCGGCCGGTTGCCACGCCATGTCACGATCGGCGTATTGCCGTCTCGGAGGTAATAAAGGAGTTCGGCTGACAGCGCCCGTCCATCGGCAATGATCGCCCCGACGGGCTGGCCGCCATCTTCCTCACGCTTGGTAGCAGTTCGCACAACCGCCGCTGTATCGGCCCAGCCGAGCGTACGGGCAAAGGGATCAACACCGTTCGGCAATTGGAAGGACCCGGCATAGGTCGTTGCCAGCCCAAGACCCAGGAAGAGGGCGACGTGCAGGCCAAGTGACGCGCGAAACCACCCCCAATCCAGATCCCGGATCATCGTGGCCGTGACAAGTATGGTGGCTGCGACATAGCTCACAGCGGCCCAATTCGCGTGCGCGCGCGAGATAAAGGCCTGAACCGTCACAATGAGTATGACGGGTACTGCAAAGCTCAATAAAAGTGCATCCGCATCACGGAGACCGTCTCGCCATGCGCGCCAGCAAATGATCAGCAGACCGGCAAACAGAATTGGACCGAAGACACCGAATTGCGCCCCAAAGAACTCCAGCGCCTTTGCCGGATTCCCAAGCGCGCCGGACCATTTCGCGTTATCGGCTGTGTGGGAGAACGTCGCGAAGCTGTTCTCCAGGTTCCACAAAAGGTTGGGCGCAATCATCATGATGCCGATCGCCAGCGCCAATCCAAACCGTGCACTGAGCACAATCCAGCGTTGCTGCGGCACAGCAATCGCATACAGGACGGCACAGAGCACAAAGTAGGCCATCGCGTACTTGGCGTTTAGGCCGAGACCAAGCGCCAATCCGAGCAGAATCGGCGGCCACCATGCGGCCGGCTGACGGACGAGCATCACGAATGCAAACAGCGCCAGCGACCAGAATGTCAGCAATGGCACATCGGTTGAGATGATGCCTGAAGACAGAGACACGGCCGGGAGCGTGAGATAGACGAGGCCGGCAAGGAGACCGGCGCGCGCGCCATAGAGCGCGTTTGCAGCCAGAAAAATGCCAAGTGCTGTCAAGCTGTGGAGGATGGGCGACGGCGCTCTGACGCACTGCGCATCAGAACCGCAAAACGACGTTGCCAGACTGATGATCCACCCGATCAGCGGCGGTTTGGAGTAATATCCGAACGCGAGGTCCGTGCTCCAGAACCAATATTGTGCTTCATCAAAGAACAAATCTGTGGCGTTGAACCGCAGCGCGATCAGGCGGAGCCCTGCAAGCAGGACAGCAACGATGAGCAGGCCCCCGAACCACGGCCATACCCGCGTCCCGCCCAGGTTCTCTGTATAGAATGCCGCGTCCCGCGTGCCCTGCCCCGCCATGGTTGCCACGCTGTTGCTCCGTAACCTTAGATCCCTATGGGCTCGTTTACGCGGTTGTCTCGGCATCGCAAAGGCTGATACCAGCTGACATCGCATCATCAGTGGAGCCACGTGCTCGCCGTGACCCATTCTCATGCCATCAATCCGTCGGTCCGTACGCACACCGTTTCCGTTGTGCTGCCGGCGCTGAACGAAGCCGGAAACATCGGCCCGCTCGTCGAGGAAACATATGCCGCCGTGCCAACCGATATGCTCGCAGAAGTTATCGTCGTCGACGACGGCAGTGACGACGCGACACCACACGACGTCGAGGCCTTGATCGCAAGCGGCCGGTATCCTGGTCTGCGATGCCTCCGACATCGTGCGCGGTGCGGCCAAAGCGTTGCATTGCGAACCGGGGTTCTTGCCGCATCCAGCCCGGTTATCGCGCAAATGGATGGCGACGGCCAGAATGATCCGGCCGATTTGCCGAAACTGCTTGCAGCTCTGGCCGTGCCGGGAACCACAGGGCCGGCACTGGTCGGCGGTGTTCGGACAGAACGTAAGGCGGTCGGCTCGAAACGGTTTGCATCCAAAGCCGCCAACCGGATTCGCGACTGGGTCCTGCGCGACAACTGCCCGGACACCGGCTGCGGTATCAAGGTTTACTGGCGGGATGCGTTTCTACGTCTGCCGTTTTTCACAAGTATCCACCGCTATCTGCCTGCGTTGTTTCTGACCTACGGCTATGAGGTTTCTTATGTTTCGGTGCGGGACAGACCCCGAGTTGCCGGCACATCCAAATACAGCAATCTGACGCGTGCGCTGGTTGGGTTGTATGATCTCGTCGGCGTGAGCTGGCTGCGCCGCCGCACGCGTATTCCGGAGATTGTCGGGGATACGGCTGCGCCGCCGTCGCGCGCCGGAGCAGATATGAAACCGCGCAACGTTACCGTCGACGGCGACTAGTGAGGCGACTTCCGCACCCATAACCTCCGGTCGCACACGATCGATCAAATCTATCGAGACAGAAAGACAACCCGCTATGGACCTGTTTGCGACGATCGCCGAGCGTATCTCCAGCTGGCTCGACGCCGCCGTATTCGGACTGTCGCCGACGGCGCAAATGATGTTGTTGCTTGGATTGTGCGGGCAGTTGTTGTTCGTGTCCCGCTGGTTTGTGCAGTGGATTGCAAGCGAGCGCGCGCGTGACGCCATCGTGCCGGAGCTGTTTTGGTATTTGAGCTTCGTCGGCGGCTCGCTGGTCTTGGTCTACGGCTTTTACAGTGCCAATCTGGTGCTGATTCTCGGGCAGTTCGGCGTGTTCATCTACGCACGGAACATCTATCTCATCTGGCGTAAGAAGAAGACGCTGCCTGCGCCAACCGAAGCCCCCGGCGAATGATAGGAAATAAAGCGGACTAAGACTCCGCCAGCGCGTCCAATAGCAGTCCGAGTGCAACAACCGCGTCCTGGCCCTGGTAGAAGTGGCCGTCGATGCCGACACCCGTCATCGCTGCCTCAGGACTCGACGGCTTTCGCGCAATGTAAACACGCCGTGCCCCCACCGTTTTCAGCATCTGCGCCGTCGCATCGCCAAGTGTTGCGTAGGCGTCGTCCGAACCGCAAATGCAGGCGATCGCCAATCCGCTATCGCTGAACGCTTTGCCGACATCACCGGACGCGGTAAAGCCGGACCCCACCGTGACACCATCAACGCCGCCGGCGGCCAAAAGGTTCTTTATCCAGGTCGTGCGCGCGCCATTCTCGGCCTGCGGTCCAAGGTTTGCGAGGAAGACGGATGGCGTGCGCCCCGTCGCCTTTTGGATAGACTTGGCACGGTCCCTCAAGTGCTCATACGGTTCCGCGAGGCGGGCCGCCGACAGTTTCGGCACGGCAACATTCGCCTGAGGACCAGGTGTGACTGATGCGCGCGTTGCGCCGCCTTTGAGGTTCGCGGTTAGCTCCGCAAACGGCACATCCGGGCGTCCGGCCTGCAGCTTTGGCAAGCCGCGATGGGCGTCACGTGGCACATCCATCGTTTGCGCAGGCACCTCGTCGAGCAGCGGAAACACGCTCGTGCCAGTCATCGGCAGCTTGCCTGTTGCGACACGCGCTGCGCGTTCCTCATGCATCGCGGCAATAGCTTGCTGGAGCGTCCCATCGGACAAGACGGCCATAATACTGCCAGCGCGCTCAATCTCCTGAAACCGCAGCCACGCCCGCTGACAGAGCGCATCCGTTAACTGTTCAAACGCGCCGGAACCGGCAGCGGGATCCGCAACCCGCCAAAGGTTTGACTCATCCAGCAGAACCATTTGTGTGTTTCGGGCTATGCGCCGCGCCATCGCATCAGGCAATCCGCACGCCAACGTGTGCGGCAAAACGCTGACGCTGTCTGCGCCACCAACTCCGGCCGAAAACGTCGCGATCGTCGCGCGCAGCATGTTCACGGCAACATCGTACCGGGTCATCATCCGCCATGCGGTTTCCGTGTGAATGCGGATTGCGCGCGGCGCCAGACCAGATGCCTCTTGAACACGGCCCCAGAGTTTGCGCATGGCGCGGAGTTTGGCGATGCTCAGGAACTGGTCCGCATCGATTGAGAACGTCCACCCCAGCGCGCGTTCCGCCTGGACGGGATCGACACCATTCGCCACCAGGGCGCGCCAGTAGGCCACACCGATCGCCAATGCAATGGCCAGTTCCTGAACTTCGGACGCCCCTGCGTCATGGAACGGTCGCACATCGCATTCCAGGAACGGCCCTGCATATCCGTCGGCTGACAACGTCGACACGCAATCGCCGAGACGGCGGCCGGTTTCCTCCCAGTCGGCGGAGAACCCACCCATGGTCAGCATCGATCCGATCGGATCCAGGCCAAACGAAACAGACATGCCAGATGGTGTATGACCGCGCCGGGAGAGGAGAGCTGCGACCAATGCCGCATTGATGCGCCCGGCCGGTGCCGGTTCGACGCGGACGGTGATCATGTCGAGTGAAACGCCTGTCAGCGACCGATCCAAATCCGCGACGGTGTCACACGCCAAGCCATATCCCCTGGCTGCCGTGCCGGCCGGAAACGCAAGAGACAGCATGTCGGCGCCGCCGGTTAAGTCCGCATCAGCCAAACCAGATGCCGCGTCTGCATCTGGGTGGTCGACGCGTTGCGCCGCCCGCCATGGCTGACCGATCGCGTCTCGCAATATCGCAGACGCATCGACCGCACGTGCGTAAACGGGCTGCAGTGCAATGCCGTCGGCAGTTTTGGACACAAGGCGCCGGTCGAAGTCCCCGCCCTTGAGCGCGGCCTCCGCGAGTGCGCGCCAGGCCTCATAGTCTGCCGATGGAAAACCGGCGGCCAGGGACAGGTCTGAATCTGCAGAAACGGTGCTATCGCTCATCGGTCTCGCCCGACATTTTGGCTGTATGGCAGTCGCGCTACCATCGCCGATCTGGGCGCCGCAGGCTATGCCTCCAATCGTTTGAGGTCGAGAAACGCGCTAGGCTTTCCTCTTTGCCATCCGGGCATCTCCAAAAAGGCGTGACACCTCCGTGTTGTCGAGCTTTTCCGATTGAAGATCCACGATTAGCGGGAACCACCAGCCCTTGACCTTGACGGCGATCCAGGGCGCATCGATCTTTTGGCTACCATAACGATGATAGACTCTGGCGTTCTCGCCGCGCACGCCACCGTCGCTGATTGCGTCGATCGGAAGCGTGACAACCCGCTGCCCCATGAATGGGCGCAGGACGGTCACGTGAATGGTGTTACCGTCGCGATGCAGTTCGACGACGTAGAGTTCCAGGAAAATCCAGGAGCCGACCGAACACAAAAGGCCGACCGCAATCAGGATGGTCATCAGCATGATCCGCTCGTCAAGCGGCGCGAGTTTGCCCCCCGCACTTGTTCCCGACGTCAGGGCATTGCCGGACAAAATCAGACAGAGAAGTCCTGCTGCAATCAATACGCTTGAGACCCACCGCGCCTTGAGTGCCTGCCAACCCGCGTGCACCAGAATATGTCCAGGGGGATCTACCGTCATCGTCTCGTCTCAAGCGGGTCTGTCGCAACCGATCATTGGCATCCATTTCGCGAACGCCGGAGAGAAAAGGGCGCCGATCGCGACGCCCGTTTCCGTATCCTGCTGGTCTGAAACACAGACGCCTCGATTAAAGCGCCTTTTCCGCCAGTCCTTCAACGTAATCCCAGTTCACAAGGTTATCGAACCACGCTTCGAGGTACTTCGGCCGGGCGTTCCGGTAGTCGATGTAATAGCTGTGCTCCCAGACATCGCACCCAAGGATCGGCGCAGCCCCGTGCATCAAGGGGTTTTCACCGTTCGGTGTCTTTGTGACTTCGAGCTTGCCGTCTTTGACCGCGAGCCAGGCCCAGCCTGAGCCGAACTGGGTCGTGCCGGCCTGAATGAAGTCCGCGCGGACTTTGTCCAGTCCGCCGTAGGCTGTCACCAGGCCAGAGACCTTTCCGGGCAGACTGGCGCCACCGCCGTTCGGCTTCATCCAGTTCCAGAAGTGCAGGTGATTGAAGTGCTGACCAGCCTGATTGACCAGGGCCTGGTTGCCGTCCGCGAACGCTTTCTTGCAGATCTCTTCCAGCGACATGGATGCGAACGGTGTGTTCTCGATCAGGCCTTTGCCCGTATTGACGTAAGCTAGGTGATGCTTGTCGTGGTGAAACTCGAGCGTTTCCTTCGACATGTGCGGGGCGAGCGCATCATAGGCATACGGCAGGTCTGGCAATTCGAACGCCATCGCTTGGGTCCTCCGATAATCGACGAAAGTTGAACCGATGGCGCGGACCCTAGAGCATTTCAGGTTGGGCTGGAACCGCCCTGCTCTGCTGCGCGCCGGGACAAGATAGCGCTCCGCCGGAGCCGAACGCCATCACTGACGCGTCCGTGCCTACACCAAAGGCCAATGTGAGCTTGTCCCCAATTACCCAAAGGAAATCGAGACACACTTGACGGCGCTTGCGGCTCGTCACGCGCCTTATCCCCAGTCATCCACATGCCCCCATCTCGGACGCGGGTTTGGCTTCTGTTAACCACGATGGCGCCATGATCCGGGAGATGTCCCGCGTTTGGAGTGACCTGTATGACGACGCAAAGTTGTCGGCGTCCATTTGGTAAGACGCTGTTTCAGCTGAAGTTTGTAGGCCTGTTGTGTGCGGTTGCCGTAGCGGGATGCGCGGAGTCGCGGTACGCAGCCTCACACGTAACGGGGCCCGAGCCGGCACGCGCGCACCGCGTGAGCATGCCAGTCGGGATGCCATCGAAACCTCCAGAACTCGAAGATGACGGCTTGCCGGTCCAACTCGCGCCATTCCGCAACACCGTGCGTGGCGACGACGACCCAACAGAGCCGTTCAGCCCCAACTACGGAACCGTCCCGCTCAAGCCGGAAGAAGCCGTCCCTAACGGCGATTTCGCGCCTGATGAGGACGGCCAAAACTACGAAGCACGCGTGCGGCGGAAGAATCTACCGCCGCCGCCTGTCAAGAAGTTGCTATCCAATGCCGAAGCGGAGCGCATTATCGCCGGCGCACGGGCAAACCACGGATGGCGCATCTGGTGACGCCTTTGTGGTGACGTCTTTGTACGGCGCTGTGCCGTGCACGCTGTCCACGCCAACGCTGCGAAACGGCATTTTATATGCCGTTGCGTTCTTTTCAGCGCACCGATTGCCATCGGCACGTCGAGCGCGTTCCCGCTCGCTGACAATCTTTCGGGTGCTGCCTTTCGGATGCTGCTGACGTCCGACCTGACAAAACCTCAGACTTAGAAGAACGCCTGCAAACCGGTCTGCGCCCGTCCGAGGATCAGCGCATGAATATCGTGCGTGCCCTCGTAGGTATTCACGGTCTCGAGGTTCTGAGCGTGACGGATGACGTGATACTCGGATTGAATGCCGTTGCCGCCATGCATGTCACGGGCCTGCCGTGCAATATCCAGGGCCTTCCCGCTATTGTTGCGCTTGGCCAGTGAGATCATTTCCGGCGCGGCCCGGCCCTCGTCCATCAACCGGCCAATGCGCAATGAGGTTTGCAGGCCCAGCGCGATCTCCGTTTGCATGTCCGCAAGCTTCTTCTGGACGAGCTGGGTTTGCGCCAGAGGCCGACCGAACTGTTTGCGATCAAGCGTATACTGCCGCGCGGCATGCCAGCAGGCCTCGGCAGCCCCCATCGCCCCCCACGAAATCCCATAGCGCGCGCGGTTGAGACAGCCGAACGGCCCCTTGAGACCAGACACATTCGGCAACAGCTGATCTTCAGAGACGACGACGCCCTCCATCACGATGTCACCGGTGATGGACGCGCGTAAGCTGAGCTTGCCGTCAATTTTTGGCGCAGACAGACCGGACATTCCCCTTTCGAGGACAAAGCCGCGGATCTGATTGTCATGCGCCTCAGACTTGGCCCAAACGACAAAAACGTCTGCGATTGGACTATTTGAAATCCATGTCTTGGAGCCGGTCAGGCGATAGCCGTCGGCAACCTTTTCGGCGCGCGTCTTCATGCCGGCAGGATCGGACCCGGCATCCGGCTCCGTCAGACCGAAACAGCCGATCAGCGATCCGCGCGCCAATCCTGGAAGGTACTTTTGGCGTTGCTCCGAGGAGCAACG
>JBCDAH010000111.1:0-16914 GCA_039186015.1 Pseudomonadota bacterium | reverse complement strand
GTACCCAGGCCGCGACTGCGGCCCGGCGCGTTGCGCCGCCCCCGCGGAGGGCCCGGCCGTAGGCCGGAACAGCCCGTGAGCGATCAACAACCATCGCAGGCTATCCTGGTCGGACGGTACCCAGGCCGCGACTGCGGCCCGGCGCGTTGCGCCGCCCCCGCGGAGGGCCCGGCCGTAGGCCGGAACAGCCCGTGAGCGATCAACAACCATCGCAGGCTATCCTGGTCGGACGGTTCCCAGGCCGCGACTGCGGCCCGGCGCGTTGCGCCGCGCCCACCCCAACGCGGGTGTTCTCGCGTTGGGCATTTGAGATGTCTAGATGGCGAACACGCCATCTCGATGGGGCCCGGCCGTAAGCCGGAACAGCCCGTGAGCGAAAGCGCGAAAGCACGAAAGCGACACGCACTAGTCGACGCGGAAAACACCCTTTTGCCAAGTGCGATCTTTGCGCGGGGTGAAACGATAAGCCCGGCGGGGCGGTTTCTCAAAGTCGTAGTCTCTGCGGACCGCTGCGTCGTCGATTGGCGGCACGAGATCATCGTCACCAATCGGCTGATAGGCGTTGTCATCGCGGTCGCACCGACCAACATGGCCATGCTTGCCGTGAACAGGTGCCGCTTGGTCCGCATCGATCAGCAGATTTCGCATCAGATATCGCCCGTGATACTGGCGATTGATGTGTGGCATGGCCGTCAAACTCAAAGGCGTCGACCCGTTTCGACTAATCGACGCCCGAATGATTGGGCGAAAATCCAGACCATTGTTCGATTTGGTGCGGGCATGTTCGATCAGTCCCACAAGGACTTCACCGACCAAGGTCGCGCCGACCGGGCCGAGTGTGTGGCCGCCGAGGCGGTGATCACTGTAACTCGTCGCATGATCGGGAGAAGACGGTTGGCGATGGCGTGACGCACGATCCAGCGACGTGTGGCGGAGCTGCAGTGCTCGGGATGAGCGCGCCGTTGTGCGCGCGTTCGACTCAAAATGAGTTGGTCCGCCGAACACTGCGGCCTCCTCAAGGATGTAGTACCAGAGCGGAGTTTCGTCACTGCCGAGGATGTCTCGGGTGCGCTGACCTGGTTTCAGGATGAACGATGCCCAGTCGTGGGTATCGTGTCCTCCATTCGTGGTGTCGTAACGTGTGAGTATGCCGCGCCGTTCAAGCGCTGGCAGCATGATCGACGCAATGGCCTGGCCGGACGGCAAGCGAAATGCCTGACCTCGGATCAGATTGCGCGCGGGCAATGCCGTCACGTCGTGGCGGCCAACGACGCGAGGTCGCCCCAGGTGATGTAAGAACGGCGCGATCTCGGTGTCGATCCGGCGAGCGTAGTTGAAGCCTCGCGGTCGATGGCGCTCAATCGGAAAAAAGTAACGCCAGTCGACAAGCTGCTTGCGGCGTATGGGTTGAAACGCCGGCCGTCCAACGCCATCGCGTCGTGTAACGTCGAGTATCCGCGACCGGACACCGCGGCGCAATTGATAGCGTTCTCTGACCTGACTATGGCCATAGCGAAATGCGGCTACGGCGAACTCGACCGGTATAAAGGGTTTCGTCGATGCTTCGCCGTGCCGGTCAAATCCGTCTGGAAAAAAGAACGAGCGCCCGTTTCGCAGAATGTCTTGCAGGCGCGCCTCTCCGATAATGCGGGGCAGAAAGTCCTCGATAATAATGCGATGATAATAGTGTATGACGTGCTTTCGCGCGAGTTCAAAGAGTTCGTGCTTGTCTCGACGGGGCAGAGACTTTGCCAGTCGACGTGCGTTGCAATTGTCGAAGTCGCCGCAGTCACGATATCCCCCTGTCGCAAGCCGGCGCTCCAGGAGCAAGTCGACAATGCGGTTGTGAAACGCGACAAAGGCACTATGCAATTGCGACGTGACAAAGTTTTCGTCGTTTCTTGGGTCGCCGATGAGTGCACGGGCGGCTCCGCCGCGCGGTCCTGGGCGATTGCTTTTTGCAACGCGCAATAAGTCGAAACGGGCGGTCGAACCGCAGCCGCTGATTTTCTTGCCAACGCGCAAGTAGGGGAGGTTGTAAAGATAGGGGTCTTCTTCCGGACCGCCGCCGTAAACACTATCCAGGTCGAGTGCGACGGAGCGGGCATTGCGGAATTCATCATCACGAATCGGGCGATTCAGCATCGATATTGTATCGAACGTGATGTCATGATCAATGAATTGCGCCAAGAAGGTATAGCCAGCCGGCATTTCGCTGTCGGATCCGATATCGTCGGTATCCGGCTCGACCATGGTTTTGGCGAGTTTTCTGTAAGCTCTCGCTTTCGCCCGTTGCGTGCGCGCGGTTGGATGGTGTTCCGCATGACCGTTTTCGATCGGAAACAGACGGCCGAAGCCCATGCACTTTCGACCGTTTGTGTCAGTGAGATACGGGACGCCGTCCGTCGACAGGCGAAGCGAGCTGCTATAACCCGGCCCGGCGAAGTCGCCAACGCGGTTGCGTGGATCGAAGGTGGCGTCGGGCCGTGCGGATGGGATGTCGGGCCCGCGTCGCGCGTTATCCGAGTATCGTCCTGCATTCTCCTGGGCGAACGCACTTACGCCACAGCTGAGCGCGAGCACACCAAACATACCTAGCCGTCGAGCCAAGTTGACCGCGCTCATTTCATTCCTCCTAAGAGACGCCGGTTACGCCTTTGCCGAAACTTCTTCAGCGTTGCCGGTTGTCGTTGGCAAAGCTGTTGACTGATATCCGACCTGACAGGCGCGGACGTGCTCGACCTGCGACGGCGTCGTAGAAGCTCTGAGGAGAAAACAGCGGTGAAAGAGGCGCGGCGAATTTTGCCGCGGCAACGCGCTTCATCAGCCGGGATTTCAGCTTTCGGAAATTCTGGATTGTTTGTCTTTTTGCCAATCGTCTTACAATGAGCCTGCTGCCGATATGGGCGATGCGTGTGATTGGCATAAGACGATTTTTAATCGCGTTTATCTTGCAGATAATGCTCTTTCCGAATTTATCAAAATTCTTGCCGAAAACCTTCACGATAAGGCTCTGCAAATGATTCAATCTTGTGTTCAAATATGTGATAAGCTTGCTGGCCTTTCCTTCGATTTGCGCGATGTATCTCGGGTTATGGGTATTCCATACTGAAAAACGCATGTATTCCATCCATTGCTGTTTTCGGGAAGAAACACTTGCTGTGTTTTTCCGGCTTTGAGTATAAAAGTGCGCGCCACGCGCTATAATGTCGTTCTAATAATGCCTTCATTGCAGTAAGGTTAATGCGCTGCGCGCAATGCGTGTGGCCATGTTCTGGAATCATAGTAATCTCTGAAATTAGAAAAAGTGCCATCGGCCCGCAGGCGTACGCACGCTGAGCTTGCGCTTCGCTCCAACGTTCAAGTTCTGGCTGTGTGCGGGGCTGGATTCGTCTCGCCGGTTGGCGTGCGGCGCAGCCGCTGGGCCGGCAAAGCGATTCCGCCTATGGCGGAAATGATCTAGAGCGCGGCGGGTGCGGGTCGGCCCTGGCGCGCAAAGCGCGCGTGAACCAACCCGTTCGCAGTTATTGAAACGCAGCGAAGATGGGCTGCATGGCAGTCGCGCCTTAATCCGAACTTGCCGTCTTCATGATGAAGGGGTTGCCGGCGTTGGAGGCGTTGGAAATCCAGACGCTTTTGGTTTGCAGGTATTCGTTGATGGCGTCGGCACCGTTCTCGCGGCCGAGACCCGATTGCTTGTAGCCACCGAAGGGCATCGTAAAGCTGACGGCGCGGTACGTATTGATCCAGACCGTCCCGGCGCGGATGCGTTTGGCCATGGTGGTCGCACGCTTGATCGACTGCGTCCAAACACCGGAACCAAGGCCGTAGACGACGTCGTTGGCGATTTCGGCGGCGTGATCTTCATCCTTGAATCGGATGACGGAGAGGACCGGGCCGAACACTTCTTCCTGCGCAATTCGCATCGTGTTTTCGACGCCGTCAAAGATCGTGGGTTGGACGAAGTATTTGCCGCCACCCATGTCCGGTCCGGCAGGGCCCCCGCCGAGCACACACTTGGCGCCCTCGCCTTTCGCAATGTCGATGTACGAGAGGATCTTCTCGTATTGAGGCGGTGTCGTCACCGGACCGACCTGTGTTTCAAACTCCATCGGGTTGCCAAGCTTTGCCGTCTTGGCCGTTGCGATGAGCTTTTCCATGAACGCGTCGTGGATGCTCTCCTGAACGAGCAAGCGCGAGCCGGCAATGCAGGTTTGCCCAGTCGCCGCAAAGATACCGGAAATCGCACCGTTCACAGCGTCATCGAGAATCGCATCGTCGAACACGATGTTCGGTGACTTGCCGCCGAGCTCGAGCGAGACCTTCTTGAAGGATTGCGCAGCAAGCGATGCGACGCGGGCGCCTGTGGCTGTGCCGCCGGTGAATGCGACCTTGGCAACCTTTGGATGAACCACCAAGGGTTCGCCGGCCTCCTGACCGTAACCCGTGACGACATTGATGACGCCACGCGGTACCTCGGCTGGCTCGATCACGAGTTTGATGAATTCGAGCAGCGAGGCAGACGTATACTCCGACGGCTTGATCACGGCCGTGCAGCCGGTTGCAAGTGCCGGTGCCAACTTCCATCCGACGAGCAGGAGCGGAGAGTTCCACGGAATAATCATGCCGCAGACGCCAACCGGTTCACGCAGCGTGTAGGCAAAGTGATCCGGCTTATCGACGGGCACGACATTGCCGTGGATTTTGTCGGCCAGGCCGCCGTAGTAATAGTACCATTCCGGCAGATACTTGAGCTGTGCAGTCATCTCGGAAATCAGCTTGCCGTTATCTTGGACTTCGATGCGGGCCAAGTGTTCGGCATGCTGTTCGATCAATCCGGCAATCCGGCGCAAGAGCTTGCCGCGCGCGGTTTGGGTCATGTTGGGCCATGGTCCGGATTCGAACGCGCGATGGGCGGCATCGCAGGCCTTCTCCACGTCCGTAGCATCGCACTGCGGAATTTCAGCCCAGGCCTCTCCGGTGTAGGGGTCAAGTGTTTGAAACTTCTTGCCCGACTGGGCATCGACCCACGCACCATCAATGTAGGTCTGATAGGTCTTGAGGGCGGTTGCGACGTCCTGCATCTGCATCTCCTCCAGTAAAAGTTTTTGGTTTGTCTAAGTCTTGCTGTTTATGTCCCGACCAGGGTCCGGCGGAGCGGCAGCAGCCAGCTCGATGTGCTGGTCGAACAGAGCCCTGTTGTGGACGGCGTGTGGGCATCCAGCAAAAGCCGCGCGGGCGGAGGCGTCAAGATCGGATGGACGACGTGACCAACTCAGATCAGGCGCCTTACCCGGCCATGTCGGACTTCCAGCCCGCAGAACGCGCTTCTTCTTCCGAGCAGAACCAGCGATCGCCGCGCCGGGCCCGGACCCGCGTCCGACGATAGCGCGGCGACCACGGCACGACGTAGACACCCTGGTCATCACGGCGCCGTCCCTTGATCGGGCAACCGTTCGGCGCGTTGCGCAAGGCCCGGTCCCAAACGGCTTTGCGGAACTCCGACGGCCGTTCGGCGGTTCCACGCCAGATGCCGCGCTTTTCGCTCTGTGCTTCGGCGGTCTCGCTGCTGTAGTGACTGGCCAAGACTCCGCCGGCCGCAAACACATGGCCTTGTGATACCAGCCTGGATGCGAGGTCGGTCTTGCCGACAAAACACGTCGCGAGCATGATTCCACGATCGTCCGTGCTTTCGACGTCGCAGGATACGGTTTGACGCGCGATGAGGCGCCGCAAGGCTGTGCGCGCTGATCGGCCGCATCGCCAACGCCGGCCATTCGATCGCCGGCAACGTTGGATCAGTTCGGGTGCTTCGATACCGGTGAGCCTCACGGTCGTGCCGTTGATCCGGAGCAGGTCACCGCGCAGCGCCGTTGCTCGACCTTTGATTTCGTCGGTTCGATCTAATGTCAACGAGCCGAGCGAGCCGATCGTCGCCTGCGACGGGGCGAACTGAATGAAGGTGCTCGCGCCGACGCCGATCACGAGAATCGCAACGGCCGCCGCCAAGGCGCGCGATGTGCTGTTTTTGAGCCGAATCTTCGGCCATTCCAGGCGCTCGATGTTGCTATGCTCGTCACCACGGATCCAGAGTGCGGCCGCACCGGCCGTCACGCCGCCGCAGATCAACAAGCCGAAGATCGCCCACAGTGACAATGGGTCGATGACCAGCTTGGCTAACAGGGAGAGTGTGGCAATGCCGGCGATGACGGTTGCGACGCCAGGTGTTCCCTTTGGCAAGCGATCGATGGCCGGCAGTACATGATCTTGGAGGGCTTGCCACGCGCGACTGCTACCAGCCACGGCAGCTGACCGGGCTGCGGATGCGCCCTGGCCTGCATATGTTCGGGAGGCCGACGCGAAGCGCTTGCAGGCGTCGCCGATCGCGGCAGAGGAGCGCTTTGCGCCCTCCGCCATCGACAACTGTAGGGATTTAGCGCGCGCAGCAGCGCCCGCTCTTGCCAGATCAATCCGGCGGCGACGTCCTTCCCGGCGGAGCTTGATTGTCGTGCGCACATGCTTGTGCCACTCGAAACCGTCAGATCCTTGGCGGCGCCACCTCATTCCGCCCCTCCTGCTCGGGTTACATCTCAGGCTACTTCACGTCAGATTTCGTTCGAACCGGCTCACACCCGTCGGTTTGGGCTGCGGCCCGTCCGGTCTATCCAAAGGACGACGTCGCAAAAGCACCGAGTCATACACCGGCATGTTACGACCCGAGACCTGAGATGTGTAGCGCCGCGGCGCAGTTCACTTGGGCTAAAGCTGTCATCGCCAGTGCCCTGATCCACGTACGATGACGTAACCAAGATGACATGGTTATCGGCAGTTTTGGTATCGACGTGTATGGCAAGCATTGGGCAACGGGCTTGTTTCCACAGAACAATTCGGATGTCGTATCAGCGCTATATGATTGTGTGTTTGGGGCGCATCTGTTCAAGGCATATCCGTCGGTGCACCTCGGTTCGACGGTCAATCCGCGGCCGGCAGTCGTGTGTCCCAGAGACGCACGGATCCGTCGGCGCCCGCCGTGGCGATTTCACGTCTGTTTGGCGCAACGGCAATGGCGTTGATCTCGTTGCCGCGGGAGCCGAACGTGCGCACGGAGCGGCCGCGGTTAACGTTCCAGATGATCAGCCGTCCGTCGCGGCTGGCAGAGGCGAGGTAGCGGCGATCGGGGAGAAATGCCAATGCCGTGACAGCGGCATTGTGCCCCGACCAGCGACGCAAGCGCCTGGTTGCATTGCCAGACCAGATCCGGATGCCGCCCGTGAGATCGCCCGATGCCAAGCGCTCGCCGGGTGGGTCAAGAGCCAGAACGGATACAAAATCGCGATGAGCCCGGCCCCGGGCGGCATCGAGGCTCAGCGTTCTCAGGTTCCAAACTCGGATAGATTTGTCCGCGCTGCCGGAAATGAGACGGCCCTGATCGATGTTCACGGCTAGGGACTGAACAGCGTTACCATGCCCTTCGAATACGTGGAACGGCGTCGCCGGCTTGTCGATGTCCCAAACGGCAATGGCCCAGTCGTGCCCGGCAGTCACAATTCGATTTGCATCGCGATCTGCGAAGGCAATCGCCCAGATGCGCGCATCATTCCGCTTGAAGTGCGCGCGGCGTTCGCCGCTTGCGAGGTCCCAAACGGCAATATCGCCTTCATCATGGCCGGTGATTGCCACGTCTCCGCGAACGGCCAGAGCGGTCGCGGCGCCATGTTCGAGCTGAATGGTACGCACCGGCGTGGTGCTGCGCGGTGACCAGATCTTGAGGGCTTTGTCCGCACCTGTGGTGACGAGCCAATTGCCCGCACGCGCAAAGACAATCGATGTGACACCGCCTTCATGCGCGCGAAACTGGTGCAGAAGATACGTGCGCGCTGGCGCGTTCCCGCTGGCGGCGCCGGGGCTCGATGGCGCGCGCGGAAGTGACTTTTGCAAGGCAACCGCGCCGCCGGCTACGAGCGCGCCCAGCACCAGTTTGACGGCCAAACTCCGCCACTTGATGAACGGCTTTCTCCGAAGACGCGGCGGCTTGCGCTTGGCGATAGGCCTGTCGATTGCCGCAATCGCCTGGATGGCGCGCCCGGCGGGGGAACCAGGCGGCCGCGGTGCCGGTACAGCCACAGGTTTGGCGGCTTCGGCTGCTCCGTTGGCCGCCTGTTCGGCCTGCCGCGGTGCCGGCCCCCAGCCAATGCCGAAGTGACGACGGCGGGCCTCAGCCTCAGGTACTGGGCTTGCCTCAATCTCCTTTGGCATAGCCTCCTCTGGCATAACCTCTTCGGCTACGGCCTCTGCGGTCGGTGACGGCTTGACGTCTGCTGGGGCTGGCGGTGCCGCTTTCCGGCTTACGCCTTTCCGCAGACGTGCGATCAGGCCACCCATTGCAGCAGCTGGCTTTGCCGGCGACGCCTCGTGCTGCGGCGGCTCTGAGAGAGCCTCGACGTCAGCATCGCTCTGCGGCGCGATCGGTTCTGGCGCCGGCGCCGCCGCTGCAACGTCGAGCGGGACGGTTGCGTTGACCGTCGGGCTACGTTCAGCGTCCGCTGATGTCGGTGTTTTGCGACCGAACAGGCTGCGCTTGGCATCCTCTTGAAACAGCTCCTTGCGCCATTGCGCGACGGTTTTCGGCCGTTTGTCGATATCGAGGGCGAGCGCCCGGTCGATAGCCTTCAAGAACCCTGGCCTGAAAGCGCCAAGTGCGGCGTCCTGGGCCGGCTTCACGTCATCGTGCACAACGCGTGACGGGGCATCGGATGGGCGTTTGCCGGAAATGAGAAAGTAGAGCGTCGAGCCAAGGGCGTAGATATCTGTCCACGGGCCCTGCTTGGCACTGTCTTCCGCATACTGCTCGTACGGGCTATAGCCTGGTTTCACCAGCGCGCTCACCGTTCTTGAGCGCTGTGCGAGATCCCCCCTCGCCGATCCAAAGTCGATCAGGACGGGTGAGCCGTCGCTGCGGATGATGATGTTGTCCGGTGCGATGTCACGATGGAGAAAGTCGCTCGCATGCACGACTTCAAGCGCGTCGAGCAGGGGCCCCAGAATGTCGTCGATTTCAACTTGCCGCGGTGTGCGCTTCAGCTCCTTGAGCCACGCTTTCAGGCTTTGCCCCTCCTCCCACTTGAGGGCCATGTAAGCCGTGCCATTCGCGCGGAAATAGCGATAAACTTTGACGATGTTCGGATGATCGAACCGCGCGAGAATCTGCGCCTCATCGACAAAGCGATCGAGGCCCCAACTGAAGTCCAGCCGACAGCCCTCTGATTTCGGCACGGCCGTTGCGCCATCGACACGCGCGGCAAAATCCGACGGGAAATACTCTTTTAACGTTACCGAACGCGCGAGCGGAACCTCGTCCGCGAGATACGTGATGCCAAAACCACCGGCACCGAGGACGCGCTCGATCCGGTAGTCTTGGACGAGTTCCGTTCCGGTCGTGAGCGCAAGCGCGTGCGTCATGGTTCAATCCGATGGCCGAGGCATTGTTGGCTGCCAACGGCAATAGCATGAGCGCGTCGCATGAAAAGACCTACCCCCCGGTCATATTGGAATTGATATCTAAATGACTTCGATGTGCTGGACGAATGGTCCTCCGCATGACAGGTTATGCACGAAATTGTGGCAACCTGCGGCGACCAGCCGCGCGTAACGTTTTGCATGCGTTGTCGTTGACTCGTTGCACCAGCGGCAAGTCGGCGATCTGGAAATTCTGCGGCGTACAAAGAAAGATCAAACCTGCGGCGGGCTGATGGTCGAGGTTGGACGTGGTAAGCGAGTTTAGTCAGTGGGTTCATGCGCTTTATCAATCGCACCCGGAGCTGGTGCTTGGTCTCGCTTTTGTCGCGCTCATCCCAATTCTCGCACTTGCCGGCCTCCTCTTCATGCCGCGGACGGCCGGTAGCCGTACTTCAGAACGTCAGACTGCGTCCGTAGACGTCGCCGGCGTAGAAGCCGGATGGCTGATTCGTGACGAAATCTATCCGGATGCGGCGCGATTGCGCGTTGGTCGCAGAGGTGTTCTGGTCGGCGCTGGGGATGATGTGGATTTCCACGTTCACGGCCCGGGGATTGCGGAGTATCACGCGCGCTTTGCCCAAGATGACGGGGGATTCGCGATCGTGCGGTTGGCGGGAGATGGCGATGTGGCAATCTACGTCGAAGGAAAGCCACAAGTTCAAGCGCGATTGAGCGGTGGTGAAACGATTAAGATTGGCGCCACCGTATTGACATTTGAGGTGACCTGCCCCGCTTTGGACCAATTAACTGTTCAAGCACAACGGAAGAATCTGGGGCCGAATTACGGTGGGCGGCGGAAGGGAGACCGGCAATGGCTGGGCGAAGCGGTCGCGGGGAGCGCGGACACTGGGGATCGATCCTGGGAGGGTCGTTGAAGGACGCGTTGACTGCGGCAAGCCGCACGGACGGGCGCGGCGCGAACGAGCCTGCCAAGATTGCGCCTCCCGCCGACGTTATGGCTGACGATGTGAACTTCGACGGTCTGAAAGATGTGACAGAAGCCGCGCGGGAGCTCGATCGTGTCGCTGCCGATGCGGCCTCGCTGCAGGCGACTGCGCCGGATGCCGGTGATGAAGATGGGGCGGATGCGCCGCCTCCGATCCCAGCCGGCGCAAACGAGGCCGCGCGTGAGGCGCGTGGCGGACGTCCGAATGTGCCGCCCGTCCAAGCCTCTGCGCCGGACAACGACCCCCCAACGACACGGGTGGTTCGTGATGCCGCGGTCGCCATGGACGATGATGTGGCCAAGACCGAGCTTGTTCGTGGCAAGCGCAAGGTTGAGCGCGGCGCATTCAAACAGGATCCGGTTGTCGGCTGGCTGGTCGTTGTCGGCGGCCCCGGCCTCGGGTCTTATCGTCCGGTCTTCGAGGGCAATAACACCGTCGGGCGTGCGGATACGAACCGAGTGCCGATTGACTTCGGAGATGAGGCGATCTCAAACGAGGAGCAAGTTTACATCCGCTATGATTCGGCTGATCGCTCTTTTCTGCTGGTCCCGAACCTTGCGAAAACCAACGTTGTTTCCGTCAACGAAAAACGTCCAACGCAGGCCGTCTCGTTGGTCGCGATGGACGTTATCACGATGGGTCGAACCCAGCTTGTATTCGTGCCGTTCTGCGGTCCGGACTTCGACTGGGGCGATCTCAATGAGCTGTCGCGTTGATGACCGAAGGTCTTGATACCGCATGCCGTTCGATCGTTGGTGCGCGATCGCGCCAGGAGGATGCAGCCGTCCTCTGGCCGGGCGCGACAACATTCAGCATCGAAGGCCGCGACTGGCCCGAGCCACCCGATGGCGTTCTGCTCGGCGTTCTCGCCGACGGCATGGGTGGCCACGCCGGCGGCAATATCGCCAGCGAAGCAGCTTGCGATCTTTTCGTTCGCGCGTTTTCCGCCCTCAAGGGAGACCGACGGGCCCGGTTACGCCGCGCGCTTGATGCCGCCAATCAGGGCGTTGCTGAAATTGTCAAGCGGAACCCGGATTTGCAGGGCATGGGGTCGACCCTGATTGGCTGCGCCGTATCTGACGGCGACCTCGATTGGGTGAGCGTCGGCGACAGCCCGATGTATCTCATACGTGGCGGTGAGATTGCGCTTCTGAATGAAGATCACTCGCTGGCACCGGCCCTCGATCAGCTCGTTGCGGAAGGCAAGCTGTCGGCCGAGGCCGCGCGACAGGACCCGCGGCGGCATATGTTGAGATCGGCGATCACAGGCGACGAATTGGAACTCGTCGATCAATCCCAAAAGCCGCTCAAACTGCTTGGGTCGGATATCCTGGTTATCGCGAGCGATGGCCTCCTGACACTCGCGCCGGATGAGATTGCGCGTGTGGCACTTGGCTATGCGTCCGGTGGCGCTGCCGTGATTGCCGATGCGCTCTTGCGTGAAGTCGATAACCAGCGTGAGCCGATGCAAGACAACACGACGGTTCTCGTGGTCCGGGTGGCGTCCAGCTAGGCTGTCGGTGATGTCAGCCAGACTCGGCCAACGTTGCCTAATGCAACGATACAACCTGCGTTGAGACTGCGTCGCCTTCGGCGCGGTTTCTCGCCGAAGGCGCACGGATGCTACCCCTTCGCGTCCATTTCAGCCAGAACGCGCCTAGCGATACGGAAACACGCGACACCGGCGGGGAAGCCGGCATAGATGGCGATCTGGTGCAGGATCGACCGGATCTCATCGCGGGTTACGCCGTTGTTGAGTGCGCCGCGCAGATGGAGCTCCCATTCGTCCATTCTGTTGACACCTGCGATCAGCCCCAAGTTGATCATCGAGCGTGTCCTGGGTGGTATGGTCTCGTCGCCCCACACTTTGCCCCAACAGAACTCATTGAGCATGTCCTGAAATTCGCTGTTAAAGTCGTCGACGGTCGAGAGGGACTTCTCGACATAGTCTTTGCCGAGGGTCGCGGTGCGTTGCTTCAACCCAACTTCCCAGAGGTCTTTGTCCATGTGATGAGCTCCTTGTGTAGATGCCAGGGGAATTGCGGTGGTCGGGACGTGTACCGCAGGTGACAGATGGCTGCGTCATATCAAACTATGCCCGGTCATTGCGGACCGGTCGAGCAATGCGCTACAGCAGGCTGCCTGAGTTGGAACCGCGGCAAGGTTCTAACCGAGCCTGCAAGAGCGTTTCAGGTTTCATTCGAACCATCCGACACCTCGACCCAATTGCACTACGTTATGGGCGGGGGTGTGGGCCGGCGAAATGAGTCCGCCCATGGCGGCGATATTCTAGGACTGAGTCACCAAGGATCGGTTCCACGGAGGTTGTGCCACCTGGCCCAAAGTGTTTGCCCATGATGCTCAATTGGTTGACGGATCCTGTTCGGCGCAATGTCGTGTTGCTGGCATTTTGCCAGGCGTTTTTCATGTGCGTCCAGACCATGGCCATCGCTACGACCCCGTTGGCGGCACATGGGCTGCTTGGCACCGATAAGTCGCTTGCGACACTGCCGCTTGTGCTGACACACAGCGGGATCATGCTGGCGACCATTCCGGCCTCGTTCCTGATGGCGAAGATCGGTCGGCGCGGTGGCTTCTCCGTCGGCGCGATGATTGGGATCATCTCAGGGTTGCTTTCGGTCTACGCCATCTATGAGCAGAGCTTTGTGCTGCTTTGCATCGGGGCACTGCTACAAGGCATCAGCGCCGCGTTTGCCTGGTACTTCCGGTTTGCTGCAGCGGATGCGGCTGATGACGCTTTTCGCCCGCACGCGATTTCACTGGTGATGGCCGGCGGTGTACTGGCCGGACTTCTCGGACCGGAAACGGCCAAGCACGCAGCAAACTGGCTGGAGCCGGTTTTGTTTGCCGGCGTTTACGTCATGTCCGCGGTTTATGCCGCAATGGTTTTGCTGTTGGTGCAAGGATTGCGAATCCCCTCACTCGCCCCTGAGGTCGCCGCCAAGCCAGGCCGCCCAATTCGAGAGATCGCCCGGCAGCCAACGTACGTCGTTGCGCTGATGTCGTCGATGTTTGGCTATGGTGTCATGACATTGGTTATGTCTGCCACACCGCTTGCCATGCTGGCCTGCGGCTTCAACTTTGGTGCGAGTGCGACGGTTATACAGGCGCACGTGGTCGCGATGTTTCTGCCATCCTTCTTCACCGGAAAACTCATTCAGCGATACGGCGTTCTGCCAATCATTATCTGCGGTGCGTTCATCCAAGTCGGGTGTGCTGCCGTCAATCTCGCAGGCATTGAGTTCTACAACTTCTTCGTGGCGAATATCCTGGTCGGGCTGGGGTGGAATTTCACCTATGTCGGCGGTTCAACGTTATTGACGCGCACGTACCGACCTGAAGAGCGGGCCAAGGTTCAAGCCAGTCACGATTTCCTGGTCTACGCGACAACGGCGATCGCAGCCGGTCTGTCCGGCGTCCTGCAAGCGCAAGTTGGGTGGTCCGTTGTGAACATTGCCGCGATCCCGCTCATGCTTCTTGTGGCAACTGCTGCGCTCTGGCTCATGCGTTACGAGCGTCGCGAACAGGCCGCGCGATCAGTTGCCGCCGAGTAGCGGTAGCTGGTGGTCGTCGCAGTCTGTGAAAGGAAGCGGGGGCGTAATGCTATCAAGCCGCCGGCCCTGCCAACGGAACGACCTGTCAGTATGATCGCGGCAGGCCGAGAACGCGTTCAGCGATATAGTTCAATATCATCTGCGAGCTCACCGGTGCGAGCACCGGGATATAGACTTCCCGGAGCAGTCGCTCGACATGATACTCCTTGGCGTAACCCATTCCACCATGCGTTTTCACGGCTGTGACACAGGCCTGGTGCGCGGCCTCTGCCGCGAGAAACTTCGCGGCGTTGGCGTGAACGCCGCACGGACGGCCGAGGTCGTATAACCATGCGGCGTGCATGGCCACCAGATAGGCGGCTTCGAGCTGCATCCAGCTTTCTGCAAGCGGATGCTGTACGCTTTGATTTTGGCCGATAACGCGGTCGAAGACGACACGTTCCGATGCGTAGCGTGACGCACGTCGAATGGCGTCCTGGCCGATGCCCAGGGCCTCCATCGCAATCAGGATGCGTTCCGGGTTGAGGCCGTCGAGCAGGTATTTGAAGCCGTGGCCCTCTTTGCCGATACGGTCGCTCTCGTCGACAAATAATGAGTCGATGAACACCTGGTTCGAGTCGACGGCCTTGCGACCCATTTTCGGAATTTCGCGCACTTCAACGTGGGCACGATCGAGCGGTGCGTAGAAAAGCGACATCCCGTGGGTTGGCTTCGCACAGTCCTCGCGTGGCGTGGTGCGGGCCAGAAGCAGGATCTTATCCGCATGTTGGGCCGTCGAAGTCCACGTCTTCTGGCCCGTGATACGATAGCCGCTCACGACTCGTTCGGCGCGCGTTTTGATCCGCGTTGTGTCGAGACCCGCGTCCGGCTCTGTGACTCCAAAACAGGCTTTCTCATTTCCCGCAATCAGCGGCGGTAGCCAACGCGCCTTTTGCTCAGGTGTGCCGTGCACAACGATGGGGTGCGGGCCGAACAGATTGATATGAACGGCTGAAGCTGCCGTCATGCCGCCGCCGCTTGCGGCTATGGTCTTCATCATCAAGGCAGCCTCGGTCACGCCGAGAGCGGCTCCGCCATGTTCCTCCGGCATGGTGATCCCAAGCCAACCGCCTACTGCCATCGCCGAGTGAAATTCGTGCGGAAACTGGCCGTCTTCGTCTCGAGCCGACCAATAGTCGTCACCGAACTTTGCGCACAGAGTACCGATCGCGTCGATGACTGCTTGTTGATTGTCCGTCAGTTCGAAATTCATCGATACGGCTTTCTCGCGTTGGCCGGCGTTCGCGTCGCGCCGAATTTCACTTCCTCTCCGATTTTCTAGCCAGACCTAAGAACGCGTCGCCAATTTTAAACTGATATGTTTGTCAAATTGACTTTGCCAAACTGGCGCTAAACTGACATGTCTGGGTTGTGCTCTTGAAACCCACACAACCCAAGGCATTACATCACATTAATTATCTGACCTGATTCCTATAAACCTTCAGAACATAAGATTTTTGCTGCCTATCATTATATGCGCCATAAAATACTTCGCAAGCTGATTTGATGAAGTTTTCTACGTTTCATTTTGATTAGGTACGGTTTGATTATTTGCGAAACGGCCTTTGTTGGTGCGCTTTGGAAGTTACGTGGCGACGGCGGTGTTTTCGGCGCCAATATCCGTCAGGTCGTGCGAATGCTTAAGTGGAACAGCCTAAGCAGCTTGCGGTGCGTCAGCATGAGAGCCTCGCTTAGGCGCGGATCGCCGGCCTGGGCTTGACAGGCCGTGACCATGTCGTACGAGACCGACGATTGAGCGGATACGCCAGTACCCCTGCCTATCGCGTGGCAGCGTCACTATCCCGCTTCGTGTGTGATGGGAGGCGCCCCGGTGAGTTTGCCGATGTCGGGCAATGGGCGTGCCGTTTCCGAGTTTTCCGAAAGCACATTCTCCAATGCAGATGCGATCGCCAGAACATCGGCGTCAGCGCCGCGTGGCCCGATGACCTGAATGCCAAACGGAAGGCCGTCGTTGTCGACGCCGCACGGCAGGACTGCGGCGCAGCACAGCGCAGTCGTGGGAGCGTATGTCAACGCAAGCCAACGCATGTAGGTGGGCATGTTGTTGCCATTGATCGCTTCGACTGCGAGTTGCGTGTGAGGAAACGGCGATACGCTCGCTGCAGGACAGATCAGCACGTCGTGTTCGTCGAAGAAGCTCAAGACCCGGTGATAGAGCTTGGTTTGTTCGGCGTGAGCCCAGGCGACGTCCGCTGCGGTGTATGCCAGGCCGCGCTCCGTGTTGTCGATCACATTGGGACCAAGCAGATCGCGGTGTGAGTCGAGGCGTTCTTTGTGAGCTGCGATGAAATTGATCCCGCGTAGGATTTCGAACGTGTCATGGACATTTGCGAAATCTGGGTCCCGATCCTCAACCTCCCCAAAAACATGTGAGATCAGATCAACTCTTGCCTTGAATACAGCACGAATCGAGTCGTCGACAGGGCAGCCACCGAGGTCCGACGATATCGCAACGTTCAGGCTGGCCAAATCAGCATCAATCAACGTTTCGCTCACATCCGTCGGATCGTCGCGGCAGAACGGGTCGCCGTTGTCCCAATCAATTTGCGCGCGCAACAGAAGATGCACGTCCGCCACCGTGCGCCCCATGGGCCCCAGTACCGAAAACGGACTGAGAGAATCCGCACGTTTGGCATTCGGCACGAGGCCCGGCGACGGGCGAAAGCCGACAACGCCGCAAAAGCCGGCCGGGGTGCGCAAGCTGCCGCCGTAGTCGGAACCCGTGGCGACCGGCAGCATTCCGGTCGCCACCGCAACGGCTGACCCGGCCGGTCCCACGATCATCGAGGACAATTGCTTTATCGGCGCCCGGTCCG